>CAYNMO010000035.1:6542-15404 GCA_964398155.1 uncultured Actinomycetota bacterium
GCTGATTGCTTTTTATTATACTCCCTCATGATAAGGTTTCAGTTAATGAAAAAAAGACTTTAAAAGACGGAAAAGAAAGTCTGGCAAGTTAATTAAGGATTAATATAGGTTATTGTATTTAAGATCAGGAGATATATTATGTCACCAATGCTGATGCCAAAAAGGGTTAAGCACAGAAAAGAACATCGTGGCAGGATGAGAGGAATGGCAAAAGGAGGTTCAAATCTTTCTTTTGGAGAATTCGGGTTACAGTCTATTGAGCCGGGATGGGTTACAAGCAAGCAGATAGAGGCAGCAAGAGTTGCACTTACAAGATATATAAAAAGAGGCGGTAAAGTCTGGATTAATATTTTCCCGCACAAGCCGGTTACAAAAAAACCAGCTGAAACAAGAATGGGAAGCGGCAAGGGCGTACCGGAACACTGGGTTGCAGTAGTCAAGCCAGGCAAAATAATGTTTGAGCTTGCAGGTGTCAGTGCAGAAATTGCTCAGGAAGCCATGAGACTTGCTTCACATAAATTTGCAATAAAAACAAAATTTGTAAAAGCGGAATAATTTAGCAAGTTAATTTTTAAAAAAGTTAAGGTGGAAGATAATGAAGGCCAGTGAATTAAGAGAGTTATCAAGATCAGAGTTGGAAACAAAGATATCTGAAGTCAAGAAAAATATGTTTAATCTAAAATTTCAGAAAGCTTCAGGACAGCTTGATAATCCAATGAAGATTAAAAGTTATAAAAAAGATGTTGCTTTAATTGAGACAATTGCAAGAGAGCAGGAACTTGGTATTAATACAGATAAGAAATCTGAAAAGTCTCTGAAATCAGCAAAAGCAAAAAAGATTGTAGAAGTAAAAGCGAAAGCAAAAAATGATATTGCTAAAACTAAAGCAGTAAAGATAACTGCAAAAAAAGCAAAATCAAAAGAGTAAAAAATATTTTTGGTTTTTAAATAAGGGGGACTCTTTGGAAAGAGGAATTAGAAAATCTAGGACAGGGAATGTAGTTAGTGACAAGATGGAGAAGACGATAGTTGTTGAAATCGAATATCACTATAAACATCCTTTATACAAGAAAATTTTAAAGAAAGTCAAAAATTATAAAGCTCATGATGAAAATAATGAAGCTAAAATTGGAGACCTGGTTAAAATTTCAGAAACAAGACCGCTTAGTAAGACTAAAAGGTGGAGACTTGTAGAAATAATTAAGAAGCAGAATATTTGATAGCAGTTTATAAGGAAGGGCTGTAAGATGATTCAATCTTATACTAGGGTTAAAGTGGCCGACAATACAGGTGCAAGAGAACTAATGTGCATAAGAGTTTTGGGCGGAACAAGAAAAAGATATGCACGAGTTGGAGATACTTTTGTTGCAACGGTCAAGGAGGCAAACCCAGGCGGAGTTGTTAAAAAAAGTGAAGTTGTAACAGCAGTTCTGGTAAGATCAGTCAAGAAATACAGACGTAAAGACGGTTCTTATATCAGATTTGATGAAAATGCTGCAGTTATTATTGACAAAGCCGGAAATCCGAAGGGAACCAGAATTTTTGGGCCGGTTGCTAGGGAGCTTAGAGAAAAAAATTATATGAAAATAATTTCCTTATCTCCGGAAGTAGTTTGATATTTTTTTTTTTTTTTTTTGAATTAATGTTGAAAATTAAAAAGAACGACAAAGTAAAAGTTATTCAGGGTAAAGACAGAGGCAAAATAGGAAAAGTTTTAAGAATAGCCCCTGAAAGTGAAAAGTTATTTGTTGAAGGTGCCAATATAATTAAAAGACATACCAGGTCAAAGGCACAGAATCAGCCTGGGGGAATTATAAAAAAAGAAGGTCCTATTAATATTTCAAATGTAAAACTTGTTTGTCCCGGCTGTGGGAAAGATACCAGAGTTGGTTTTGAAATAAAAGAGGGTAAAGAAAAAGTACGAGTTTGTAAAAGCTGCGGGCAGCAAATTTAAATTTAAGCTTTAAAAGAGGATATACTATGACAGAATTAAGACCCAGATTAAAAGAAAAGTACGAAAAAGAAATTGTAAGTCAGCTTATGGCGGAATATAAGTATGCGAATATAATGCAGGTTCCAAGGCTCAAAAAGATTACAATAAATATGGGCGTAGGTTCGGCAACTCAAAATCAAAAAGATCTTGAGGCTGCAGTCAGAGATTTAACCAAGATAAGCGGACAGAAGCCTGTTATAACAAAGGCAAAGAAATCAATTGCAAGTTTTAAAGTAAGAGAAGGAAATTCAATAGGCTGTAAGGTTACCCTAAGAGGCAATCGTATGTATGAATTTTTAGACAGACTATTAAATATCGCTATACCAAGAATTAAGGATTTCCGAGGTATTTCAAGAAAAGGTGTTGATGGAAACGGCAACTTTACTCTAGGTTTAAGAGAACAAACCATTTTCCCTGAAGTTGATCTTGAAGATTCCCATATTGTTAAGGGTATGAATATTACTCTTACAACCAGTGTAAGAAATGACAAGGATTCTTTAAGTCTCATAGAAAAATTTGGTTTTCCGTTTAAAAAGTAATTTTTTATTATAGGAGGTTTTTTTTGGCTAAGAAGTCATTAATTGTAAAACATGGCAGGCCACCTAAATTTTCGTCAAGAAAATATAACAGGTGCAACAGATGCGGCAGACCAAGAGCCTATTACAGGACTTTTGGACTTTGCAGAATTTGTCTTAGAGAGCTTGCACATGAAGGAAAAATACCTGGACTTACAAAATCCAGCTGGTAATTAGAAGAGGAGCTAAATAATGGGAGTTACGGATCCTATTGCAGACATGCTAACAAGGATTAGAAATGCTAACAAGGCAAGACTTGATTTTGTTGATATACCCGATTCCGGGATAAAACAGGATATTGCAAAAATCTTGCTTGAAAAAGGTTTTATTAAAAGTTTCGAGCTGACAAGTGACAATGTAATAAAATCTATCAGGATTTATCTTATTTTTGATAGAAATAAAGACAGAATGATCACTGGAATTAAAAGAATCAGCAAACCGGGACTAAGGTTTTATGCAAAGAACGATGAAATCCCCAAGGTACTTGGCGGAATTGGAACAGTTATAATATCTACTTCAAAAGGAGTTATAACCGGTTCTGAAGCTAAAAAATTAGGTCTTGGCGGAGAAATTATTTGTTACGTCTGGTAACTAAAAGGGGGATTTAAAGTGTCCAGAATTGGAAAAATACCAATTGATATTCCCGCAGGTGTAAATGTTGCACTTGATGGGAATAAAGTGTCTGTAAAAGGTAAACTTGGAGAGCTGTTTCAGGAACTTGGCGATCAGGTTGAACTTTCTATTGAAGAAAAAACGCTGGTTTTAACAAGAAAATCAGACGGCAAGCCAGGCCGTTCTCAGCACGGCCTTTACAGAAGCCTTTTAAATAATATGGTTAAAGGCGTAAATGAAGGATTTGAAAAAACTCTTGATATTGTCGGAGTTGGCTACAGGGCAAGTAAAAAAGGAGATGACCTCGAGATATTAATTGGTTATTCTAATCCTGTTACTGTAAAAGCTGTTGAAGGTATAGTTTTTGAACTGCCTAACCAGAACCTTATTATCGTCAAAGGCATAGACAAACAAAGAGTAGGCGAAGTTGCCAACATGATAAGAAACATCAGAAAGCCTGAACCATATAAAGGCAAAGGTATTAAGTATAAAGATGAAGTAATCAGAAGGAAAGTTGGAAAAACAACTGCTGCCGGTGGAAAAGCAGGCGGTAAGAAATAATTATTTTTTAATAATTAATTTTTTTATTTTTAAAAATATTTAAAAAAATTTTAAGTATTTTTTTAAAATACAGGAGTTTTTATGAGAACTAAAAGAGAAATCAGAAGTACGGCGGACAGAAGAAAACTGTCTATCAGAGCAAAGATTGCCAAAACGGCAGATCGTCCAAGGCTTTGTGTTTTTAGAAGTAATAAATATGTGTATGCGCAGATAATTGATATCAAGACAGGAAGCACCATAACCGGCATTATAAGCAAAGTCATTGAGAAGGCACCTGATGAAAAAGGAAATCTGGGTGTCTGTTTTCGTACAGGCAAAGCCCTTGCAGAAAAAGCAAAAGCCAAAAATATTGACAAGGTTGTTTTTGACAGGGGAAGCTTAAAGTATCACGGAAAGATAAAAGCTCTGGCAGACGGCGCAAGAGATGGCGGACTAATATTTTAAACAGGTTTTTATTTAAGGAGGAAAGTAGTGCCAGAATTTTCTAAAGATGGAAATATTGCTGAAAAAGTTTTAAAAATAAACAGGTGCGCCAAAGTTGTAAAAGGTGGAAGAAGATTTAGCTTTTCAGCACTGGTTGCAGTTGGAGACATGAATGGAATGGTCGGGGTTGGATTTGGTAAAGCCAATGAAGTTTCAACTGCGATACAAAAAGGAGTTCATGCTGCTAAAAAAAATATGTTTAAGATTCCAATTAAAAACGGGACAATCCCTTATGAAATCAATGCAGTTAAGGGTGCAGGCCATGTATTTTTTAAACCTGCTACTCACGGTACCGGTGTAATAGCCGGAGGTCCGGTGCGAGCTATTATGGAGCTTGCTGGTATTAAAGATGTAGTTGCAAAATCTATAGGAAGTTCTAATGCAATGTCCATGGTAAATGCAACAATAGACGGGCTAAAGAGCATCAAAAGCCCTGATGAATTCTACAATAAGGCATAAGCTTTTTTTAAGGAGTAAAAATGATAAAAATAAATGATCTTGGACCTGCTTATGGTTCAGTTAAAAGTAAAAAAAGAGTGGGGAGAGGCACAGGCTCCGGACACGGTACAACTTCTGGCAGAGGAAGCAAAGGACAGCTTTCCAGATCAGCCGGTAAAAGCAAGACAAGACTAGGTTTTGAAGGCGGGCAAATGCCTCTTAACCGAAGAATTCCTCATCTTAAAGGTTTTACAAATACCAGAAAAGAAGAGTTTAGTATTGTCAATCTTTGCAAGCTGGAAATATTGGAAGACGGCCTGACTGTTGATATTGATACTCTTTTAAAATTAGGATTGATTAAGGATAAAAGAAATAAAGTTAAAATTTTAGGCAATGGCAGTTTTTCAAAGAAACTCACAGTAAAAGCTGATTGTTTCAGTAAAAGCGCAATTGAAAAAATAGAAAAAGCCGGGGGAAAAGCGGAGGCAATTTAATGTTTCGTGCTTTATTAAATTCGTTTAAAATCAGAGAGATAAGAAACAGAATACTATTTACAATAGCTATTCTTGCGCTTTACAGATTCGGCGCAAATCTCACTATCCCGGGTGTTGATGCCACAAAAATTTTAAGCCAGGTCGAATCAGGTATCATGGGAATGATGGATTTGTTTTCCGGAGGAGCTTTAGGTAAATTTTCAGTTTTTTCACTTGGAATCATGCCATATATTACTTCTTCAATTATAATGCAGCTTCTTCAGGTAGTTATTCCAAAGCTGGACACTCTTGCAAAAGAGGGAGAGTCGGGAAGAAAAAAGATAACACAGATTTCAAGATATGTTACTGTTGGTCTTGCGCTGATTCAGTCCGTTGCAATGGTTTTTTACTTCAGAAATTTTGGAGCAGTTCCAAATTTTGACTGGATGCATGTATCTTTAATTATTTTAACTCTGGTTGCCGGAACTACTGTTATTATGTGGCTCGGTGAGTTAATTAATCTTCATGGTATCGGCAACGGTATTTCAATGATAATTTTTGCTTCAATTGTTTCAAGGATACCTGGAGGATTAATTAGTTTATTTCGACTTCAGGGAACAAACTGGTTTTTTATAGGCATATTTGCTCTTCTATCTGTAGGAGTTGTTGTTGTAATTATTTTAATTACGCAGGGTGAAAGAAGAATTCCCGTGCAGTATGCAAAAAGAATTGTCGGGCGTAAAGTATTTGGAGGACAGAGCACTTATATTCCATTAAAGGTAAATCAGTCCGGAGTAATGCCGATAATTCTCGCAGTTTCTGTTTTGCTTTTTCCTGCGACAATAGCTCAGTTTATCAATGTAAAGTGGCTTCAAACACTTGCTAACTGGTTAAGCCCTTCAATCGGAGGCAGAATTAATCCTTTTTATATCGTTATTTATTCATTGCTGATAATTGTGTTTGCTTATTTCTATACAGCAATTTCATTTAATCCAGCTGAAACAGGAAATAATTTAAGAAAATACGGTGGATATATCCCGGGCTTAAGGCCAGGAAAAAATACTTCGGATTATTTATCAAATATATTAAACAGGATAACTCTTCCGGGAGCTGTATTTCTTGCAATAATTGCAATACTTCCTGAAATTCTTATTGATACAATGAATATTCCTTTTAAATTTGGAGGAACGTCCGTTTTGATCTCAGTAAGTGTTGCTCTTGAAACAATGAAATGGCTGGAATCTCAATTAATGATGAGAGATTACGAAGGGTTTATTAAATGAGACTTATATTACTTGGAGCTCCCGGAGTCGGCAAGGGAACGCAGGCAAAAAAAATTGCTTCCAGATTCGGGATAGCACATGTTTCTACAGGTGACATACTCAGAACTGAAATAGGCAATGGAAGTATTCTTGGTAAAAAAGCTGAAGAATTTGTTCACAGTGGTGAATTGGTTCCCGATGCATTGATTATAGATATGATTAGGGAAGAATTTAAGACTGATAAATTTAAAATCGGTTTTTTAATGGATGGTTTTCCAAGAACTCTTGAGCAGGCGCAAAAATTTGACGCACTTTTAAAAGAGCTTGAAATAAGTATAGACAAAGTTTTAAATATTATTGTTGATGAAAGCGAAATCATCAGGAGAATTACAGGAAGGATTGTATGTTCTGACTGTAAAAAAATATTTAAGACAAGTGATTTTGAAGATGAAGCTAATCTTACCTGCGATATTTGTGGAAGCAGTTTAAACAGACGCAAAGATGATTCTGAGGAAGTAATAAAAAACAGACTTGAAGTTTATAAGAAACAGACAGAGCCTCTTGTTGAGTTTTACGGTAAGCTTGGTCTTCTTGAAAACGTTGATGGCCTGGGAACTGAAAATGAAATTTTTGAAAGGGTACTCTCCCGTTTATGATCATACTTAAATCAGAAGATGAAATAAAGCTTATGAAGCGGGCAGGTGAACTTGTAGCAAATGTTCTTTTAAAACTTGAAGAATCAATAAAACCGGGAATAACTACTGAGTATCTGGATAAAATAGCAGAAGAAATGATAATTGCCCATAATGCAAAACCTGCCTTTAAAGGATATCAGGGGAGATTGTCAAATATTGCTTTTCCGGGAACAATATGTGCCTCCATTAATGAGGAGGTAGTTCATGGAATACCGGGAAAAAGAGCTCTAAAAGAGGGTGATTTGATTTCCATAGATGTTGGCGTAAAACTTGAAGGTTTTTTCGGTGATGGCGCCAGGAGCTTTATTGTCAGCAAGGCACCGGCTGGTGTTGAAAAATTACTTGACACTACATGGAATGCTTTAAATGCTGCAATTGATAAATGTGTTGAGGGAAACAGACTGGGCGATGTTTCAAATTCAATTGAAAGTTTAGCAAGAAAGAATGGATTTTCTGTAGTGCAGGATTTTGTTGGTCACGGCATTGGAAGAGATATGCATGAAGATCCGCAGGTATTAAATTATGGCCCACCACATCAGGGAGCATTACTAAAAAGAGGTATTGTAATTGCAATAGAGCCAATGCTTAACGAGGGTAAAAGCGATGTGGAAGTTTTAAAAGATGGTTGGACTGTTGTAACAAAGGACAGAAAACTATCCTGCCACTTTGAGGATACAGTTGCAATAACCAAAGATGGTTCAATAATATTAACAAGACTGAATTAGAATTTAAATAAGTAAAATAAAATAATTGTAGACATTTTTATCTATATTTGATAAATTACTTATTTGCCTTCTTTTTAGGGTTTTTAGGAGGGTATTATTTCAGAAAAAGAAGAAATAATTGAAGTAGAAGGAACGATACTTGAAGCTTTGCCAAATGCAATGTTTCGGGTGGAGCTTGAAAATGGACATAAAGTCCTTGCTCATATTTCCGGTAAAATGAGAATGCACTATATCAAAATTTTACCTGGGGACACAGTAAGAGTAGAGCTCTCCCCATATGATTTGACAAGAGGCAGAATAATTTACAGAAAAAAATAAATTAAAAATAGCATTATTTTTAAAAAGTAAGTTTTTTCTGTTATTTTAATTGTAGAAGCTGTAAGTGTGGAATATTTTTGTGTGTAGCAAATATTACAAAAAATATTTATAAATAAAAGGAATTAAGATGAAAGTCAGACCATCAGTTAAAAAAATTTGCAATGACTGCCGAATAATAAGACGAGAGGGCAAAGTTCTGGTTATATGTAAAAATCCCCGTCATAAGCAAAAACAAGGTTAAGGAGGAAGTTTAAGTGGCTAGAATTGCCGGAATTGATATTCCCAGAAATAAGCATATCTGTATTTCTCTAACTTATATTTTTGGTATAGGAAGACCAACCGCCAAAAAAATTCTTGAAGATCTTAGTATTGAAGGGTCAAGAAAAGCAGGAGAATTAACGGAAGAAGAAATAATTAAGATTAGAGAATATATAGATATAAATTTAAAAATTGAAGGCGATTTAAGAAGAGAAGTAAGCCAGAGCATTAAAAGGCTTATTGAAATTAACTCTTACAGGGGAATAAGGCATAAGAAGAATTTACCGGTCAGAGGCCAGAGAACCCATACGAATGCAAGAACCAGAAAAGGTAGAAGGCCTTCAGTTGGAATTAAGAAAAAAACAACGGTTACTGCTAAATAATCAGGAGGGATAAACTTGGCAACCAAGCAAACTGCTAAAAAAAGAGTTAAAAAGAAAGAAAGGAAGAATATTCCTTATGGTATTGC
>CAYNMO010000036.1:0-15319 GCA_964398155.1 uncultured Actinomycetota bacterium
AAGGGAAAAAATATTTCCTGAATTAAAAGAAACAACAAAAAATATAAGATTTAGCGAAGAAGATGATATTCTCGATATACCTACATTTTTAAGAAAGGATAAAAATAATTACTAAGCTATTTTATGAAAATAGAAAAAATTGAACTGGACAATACAATTGTTTTTACTTCTTTGGAACTTAAGGAAAAACATAAAATCCTGTTATTTTTTACTTCAAGAAAAGGTGGATTTAGCAGTGGGGAATATAGAAGTTTAAATTTGGGCTATCATACAGGAGATGACCCGGAAAACGTAAGTAAAAACAGAAATAAATTATTAAAAATTTTCAGTTCCAGTGGCGTATCCGGAATGTTTTCGCTTAATCAGATACATGGCGATAATATTTTTGACATTAACAATGAATTTATAGAAAATAACACCGAATTAATAAAAAATACACCTTCTTTCTCTGTTCATAGCCCATCAGATATATCTGCTGACGGTCTTATTACAAATATTTCCATGATTCCATTAATGGTTATGGGCGCAGACTGCAATTTAATATTAATGGCTGATGTAAAAAAAAAGGCAGTGGCAGCAATACATGCGGGATGGAAAGGTGTTCTAAAAAAGATAGAGTTAAAAGCTGTTAATATGTTTAAAGCAAATTACGGGTCCGATTTGGAAGATATTTTTGTATTTATTGGCCCATCCATAAGGAATTGCTGCTTCAAAGTTACCAAAGAAACACTTGATTTATTTACTAATATTTACAAGAACAATCTGCCTTCAAAAAGATTAAAAAAAGATTCCGGCAATACTGACTATTATTCTGTCGATCTGGTCAGAATAATTAAAAATAATCTGATTAATTCAGGAATACCCAAAAACAATATAACAGATTCAGGAATGTGTACATTTTGCAATGAGGATAATTTATTCTTTTCATATAGAAAAGAAAAAATAACCGGAAGACACGCTGGGATAATAATGATTGAGCAAAATTAAAAAAATAAATAATAAAAATATATTATAAATTTAAAACTTTGTTAAAATTTTAAATAAAAAAAAAGAAGAAGAAGCATGGAAAAATTGGCCATAAACTTAAATAAAATAAATACTGATATCAGGCGCGCATGTGAAATTTCGGGAAGAGACTCAGCAGGTGTAAGAATAGTGGCTGCAACAAAATATGCAGATATTGAGCAGATAAACAGTCTGATTGAGCTGGGTATTACTGATTTGGGAGAAAATAAAGCAGATGATCTCGTGTCAAAATCAAAAAAAGTAAATGGCAAACCCGTCTGGCATTTTTTTGGACATCTTCAAAGCAATAAAATAAAAAAGGTCGTTCCTATTGCACAGTATATTCATTCTGTTGACAATATTGATACTTTGTCCAAAATAAATGATTTTGCCAAAAGCATTGGGAAAATACAGAAAGTCTTAATTGAGATAAATATTGCTGACGAAGAAACCAAATTTGGAATAAATAAAGAAGATCTCAATAAATTTATCATGAATTCGGTAAAATATGTTAATATTGAGGTGTGTGGTTTGATGACGATGGCTCCATATACAGATAATACTGAGCTCATCAGAAACGTATTTAAAAATCTTGGAAGTACTTTACGAGACCTGAATGATTCTTTTAAAAAGTTAAATTTATCAGAGTTATCGATGGGAATGAGCAATGATTACATGATTGCCATTGAAGAAGGTGCTACAATGGTAAGAATAGGTTCGGCAATTTTTAATTGATAAATTCTTTATTCTAAGGAGAGAGAATGCCCGGTTTTTTTAGAAAAACTTTAACTTTTCTAGGTTTTATAGATGAAGATATTGAAGAAAATATTCCACAAAAATATAATGGAGACAAAAGGATTTCAAAATATACAAGAGATAACAGAGATGTTAAATCTGTAATAGTTGAAGAACCGAAAGTTATTAAAATATCCGAAAGCAAAAACAGCAACTGGTTTAGGAACACAAGAAGTGTGTCAAAATTAGAAGAAGCCAAAATGGAAAAGAAAACAAAAGTATTTGTTATCGAGCCTAACCAGTTTGAAGATTCACAAATAATAGGTGACAAGTTTAAAAGCGACATTCCTGTTATCGTAAATCTCCAAAATGAAAGTCCGGAAGTCGCAAAAAGAATCATTGATTTTTGCAGTGGTCTGACATATGCGCTGAATGGAAGTATTGAGAAAGTTGCTGACAAAGTTTTTTTGATTACCCCTTCTAATGTGGAAGTTGCATCCGAGGAAAAGGAATCACTAAAAGACAGAGGGTTATATGGAAAATATTAAATTAGACATTATTTAGTAAAAATTTTTTTATTTTTTACTAAATAAGAAATTTTTAATAATTATTGTAATATAAATTTATGTTGAAAATATATAAAAAATGAAACCTGAAAAACAGCTGATTTTATCAATAATAGGGCTTGGAAACATGGGAAGTGCATTGCTTGGCGGGATAATAAGTTCGGGTTTGATTAAAAAAGAAAAAATAGCAGTTTTTGATATAGATCTCTTAAAAGTTAAAAAATATGAAAAAGATTTTAAGGTCAGAGCTTTTGATGATCTGAAAGAATTAATTTTAAGTTCCAGATATATTCTTCTTGCAGTAAAACCACAAAGCATTCACGATATAATGCCCTTTTTAAAAGAATATTGCAGCATAAAGGACAATATTATTATAAGTATAGCTGCCGGTATACCAACAGCTTTTTTTGAAGGCAGCATAGGCGACATACCCGTGATAAGGATTATGCCTAATACTCCTGCTTTATACAGAAAAGGAGTATCAGCAGTTTCCAGCGGAAGATTTGCTCAAAAGGAACATATTGATTTCGCAAAATCCATATTTGGAAGCATGGGTATGGCCATCTCCATAGAAGAAAATTTACAAAATCTGGCAACGGCTATTTCAGGAAGCGGACCGGCTTATTTTTTTCTTGTCTGCAAAATTTTAACCAGTTTTGCTATAAATAATGGATTAGACGGCATAACAGCAAAAAAAATGGTTATAAATACGATGCTTGGCGCAGGAGAAGTCCTGTGCAAAGCAGATAAAACAATTGATGAATTAATAAAGTCAGTTGCTTCGCCAGGAGGTACTACAGAAAAAGCACTTAATAGTTTTTATAGTAACGATCTTGAAAAAATATTTATTGAAGCACTGGATGCTGCAATTAAGAGATCTGCAGAGATGGAATCTGCTATTTCAATAAAATAATAATTTAAATACAAATTTTTACTGGAGGTATTTATGAACATAAATTCCGAATATATACAAAAAAAAGAATTCCATACAGCTTTTAAGGGTTACGGAATGGAAGAAGTTGATAAATTTCTGGATATTCTGGCAGTAGAGTTTGAAAGAATTTCAAAAAAAAATAAGGAGCTTCAGGATAGTCTGGATAAAGTAAAATATGAGGGTGATGCAAAATCAGAGACTGATGTGAACACACTTGTAGCCGAGGTGCTTATCTCTGCCCATAAAATTGCTGATGAAATAAAAAGAAAAGCTGAGTCTGACGCAAGGGAAAGCATCCAGAATACAAAAGATATTGAGGAAAAACAATTAAAGGATTTATTTAATGAAAGAAAAGAGCTTGAGGGAAAAGTACAATTCATTGGAAAATTTTATGGTGATTTTATTGTAAAAATAAAAAAAGATATAAATGAATTTATTTCAAAAATTGAAAATATTGAAGATGGCTTAAAAACGGAGGGAATAATTGAAAATGCACCGCTCTCTGGTGAAATTACCAATATTACAAAAAATGAGAATTTAAAATCTTCATTTAATGAAAATAGTGAAAAAAATCCAGGTGAAAAAGTTGCGGAAAATAATGTTGTAAAAGAAATTAAGCCTCTTGATGAACAAATTGAAAAAATTATTGCTCCTGAAATAAAAAGACTATCAAATGAAGATGAAGAAAAGAAAATAAGAGAAGTTATTGAAAGTGAGGATCCTAATGAAAATTTTAATGAAAATATTTTAAGGGATTCCAAAAGTGAAAAGAAAATTTTTGACGAACAGGAAGAAGACATGATCATTAATGACAAAAAAAGAATAGATATTGGTGATCCGGATATAATAAACGAATTTTTTGGAAATTCTGATGACAGAAAGTATTAAATTCTTAGTAAAACCCAATTCTTCAAAAAATTCAATTGCAGGTATTTTTGGAGACATGATAAAAGTAAAAATTTGCGCTGCTCCTGATAAAGGCAAGGCAAATAAAGAATTATTGGAATATCTGTCGTCGATGTTGAAAATACCAAAAATTGACATTGATATTATTCGCGGCAGATTTTCAAATATCAAGGAAATTAAGATAAAAAATATATCCAGAGAGTATATTTTTTCAGAATTGATAAAGCAATAGAAAAAAAGGTCCTGTAAAAAATTGTTAATAACTTAAAATAATTGAAAATAATATTACTAATTACTGAAAATAGTCAGATAAATGATAATATTGCCGGTTATAAGCCACAAAACCTGGATTTGGTTGTTATCAGGAGAGAGAAGTATCTAAGGCATTATCTGGAAGAATATTTACCCGACTACGTTGTTGTTGATATTCCTCTGATAAACCTTGAAAGTATAAAAGAGTTTGCTTTTAAAAACCCTGATTCTATAATATTTTTTAGCAATTTTAAAAAATATAATGAAAAAAATCATCCTAATTTTATTTTTACTGAAAACAGTAATCCTAAAAAAGATATAAAAGAAATTATAGAAGCCATATCCAAAACAGAGGCAGAAACAAATACAGAAAATGAAAAAAAATACAAACTCATAAATCAGCAAATTTTTTCCGTGGCTTCTTTAAAAGGAGGGACAGGGAAGACTACATTATCTTATAATCTCGCCTATTATCTAAAAAAAACATTTGATGCAAAAGTCGTTTTTCTGGACTTGAATTTATCTGAAAGCCCTTCTGATTTATCTTCTTATTTAAAAATAAATCAAATTCCAAACCTTAATTATTATATTGAAAATTTTACTGAAGGTGAAGACGCTCTAAAAAAATCTGTTATTTCTGCAGGCAATAACGAAATTGATATTCTTCTTCCGCCCCTGTCGGTGCTTCAGAGCAACAAATTAAATATCGATTTATTTAACAGACTGATATTACTGCTAAAAGCATTTTACAACTTTATAATTATTGATTTACCGGTTAATTTTATTATTCTTGGTCAGGAGGCGGCTGCATTATCTGATTCACTGCTCCTATTATCACTACCCATGAGAAGTTGTGCGCTAAAACTTTCAAGATTCACTATTGCAAATAAATTTAAAGTTCAAAACACGATCAGCATTTTAAACGATCCATATAATTATGCACCTTTATCCAAAAATGATTTTGGCAGTATGTCTGGATACCCTGTGCTGCTTGAGATACACTTTATAGAACATATGGAAAGAAATTTTCTTGATTATAATGGGGTAAAAACCGATTTAATAAATATGCAGTCAGAAATAAAACAATTGATAAATCGCCATTTACTGGTTTAATTAATAAAAATAGGGAGAATGCCGGAGAGCAAATATTTTAAAATTATAAACAAAATATAGCTTATGCGACATCAACTGATATGCTTGGTTTGATATTTTTGAAATTTATATTTTTATTATCTGGCAGACTGCCATTTAAAAAAATATGTTTTAAATTTTATTATTAATATTTTAAGATACTAATATGACTGAAAACTTTGAGAAAGACAGCAGATTTAAATGGTGGGAGAAATTAATAGTTGCAATGATAGTAATTCTTGTTCTTATAATAATTTTTCTGATCTTTAACGAAAAGATTATTGAAGCAATACAATCATTTAAATTTTGGTATAACAAGGGCTGATTTATAACTTAAATATAAATTTTAAATCGTAAAACATAACTATAAGGTTTATGCTGCTGCTTTTTTACCCTTAAAGAAACTTTTCTTCCAATGGATGCTTCTAAATACCAGTTTAAAGAATTTTATTGTATCTTTAATCGGGTTAACATGGCTCTTAAAATCATCCAGAAAATATATTGTCTTTATGGGTATATTGGCAATTTTATAGTCAAACCATCCGGCTTTTAATAATATTTCCGACTCTGTGTCGAAATTCTTTGTTTCCAGCTTTATGTTTTTTAATACTCCTGTTTTAATATATCTATAACCAGACTGAACGTCTTCTATTTTTTGTCCGGCTATACCTGAAATAATCCATGAAGTAAAATAATTAACAAACCTTCTTAAAAAAGGCATCCCTTTTGTATTGTTAAAACGGCTTCCGACAATAAGATCAGGATCAATCCTGTCGACCTCTGCCAGGAAATCACTTATTTCTTTTGTGTCATGCTGTCCATCGGCATCAATAGTAATGACTCCGTAGTAGTTATTACTAACAGCATGCGCGAAGCCTGTTTTCAAAGCCTCACCCTTTCCCTTATTTACTGAGTGGGTAATAACAGTGACTTTATTATTCTCTTGAGAATCAAATTCCTTTAGAGTATCAATTGTAGCATCTGTTGAGCCGTCATTAATAATTACAATATCCAGATTATAATCGAGACATTTATTTATAACACTGCTTATACGCGTACACTCATTATAAGAAGGAATCAGAATGGCTATTTTAAGAAAATCCGTTTTTATTTTATTAGTATTTTGCTCTGTCAATTGCTATATCCCTGTAAATATTTGATTCTGTAATAATTATGTCAACTTTCTGATCATGTGGACACGAAGGTATATTATCAAGTATCTGAAGGTCGAATGCAAGTGCTATTTTTCTTGCCCTGCTGCTAAATTTTCCCAGTATTTTATCATAAAAACCTCCTCCATAGCCCAGACGATTAAAATTCAAATCAAAGCACAGACCAGGAACAATTACCAAATCAATGATATCCACAGGGGCTTCGCTGCAAATAGTTTCATCGGGCTCAAGAATATCGAAATTACTACGTCTTAGATCTTTAAGCTCATCGTTTACAAAAAAAATTTTAAGCTCGCTTCCAGAAACTTTGGGCAGAATAATTTTTTTATTTTTCGCTAGAGCATCTTTTATGATTACTCTGGTGTCAATTTCTTTTCTGAAAGGATAGTAAACAAAGACTGAATGCGCACAGTTATATTCTCCTGAATTTAATAAGGAGCCAGTAATAATGCTGCTTTTCAGTTTATGATCCCTCAGTGGCAAACCCTCAAGCAAATTTTTTATTATTGCCCTGATTTTCTTTTTTTCTAATGCAGCATCTTCATCAGTCTTCATAAAAAGTCGCAGCCAGTGTTCCTGGGCCGGCATGTGAACCAACAACAGGGCCAAGATCTCCACTGATTAATTCGAGAGGGCTAAATTTATCTTTGATTTTGGCAGCAAATTCGTCTCCCTCAGTTTTCATGTCTGAATCTCCAATAAAGACATGAAGCTTTTGGGGATTTTTTATCATTGTTGCCATAATATTTATTATTTCCTGTTTGCCCTGTTCCCATCTTCTTGTATTTTTGTAAGGAGAAACCTCACCGTCATGTAAAGTAAGAATAGGTTTTATTTCAAGCAGTGAAGCCATTAATGCTTTTGCTCTGCCAATTCTGCCGCCTTTTTTTAAATATTCAAGCGTACTGGGAATAAAAAGTACTGTCATTTTTTCTTTCATCTCTTCAACTTTAAGCAGTATTTCTTCTTTTGAAGCACCGTCTAAAGCCATCTGTGCGGCCTTTACTGCAATAAATCCACATGGCATATGAACTTTTTCTGAATCTATTGTAGTTATATCTGCATCAGGTAATTCTCTTGCTGCCAGGTCTGCAGATGCAATTGTTCCGGACATTTTTTTCGAAATAAGAACATTGATAATACTGTCATGTGTTTTTAGAAGTTCTTTGTAGAGTTCAAGAAAATCTCCCGGTGTTGGCTGAGAAGTAGTTGGGAGGGCGGGACTTTTTCTAATTTTGTCATAAAATGATTTTATGGTCAGCTGTTTTCCGTCATCCTTATAGGTCTCATTTCCAAATATTACATACAATGGTATAACTGAAAGACTATATTTATCGCTTATATCCTTTGGTATATCTGAAGAACTATCTGCAATAATTGCCACTGACATGGTTGCCTCCAATAATAAATATTTTTTTTGTATTTACATTTTAAAGATCTATAAATATCCTGACTTAAAAAATTAAAAAGAGTTTCTTTATTAATGTACAGATTTATAAAAAAGAACAGTTTTTAAAGAAGAAAACAACTTTATATAAATTTTAACATACTTTTAATTTTAAAAATAATTAAAAAAAATCAAATTTTTGATATAATCACTAAAGTTTTTAATTCGACTGCAGCAATCAATTAAAAATAAATAAAAAATTTGGGAATATTTTAAGTTAATTTGAATTAATAATTTGTTAAGTGCTTAGATATTGCCTGGAACTGATTAGAAATTAATATCATTGTTAATTTTTTCAATTTTACACAAAGAGAACTACTGGAGAAACAAAAAATGAAAAAGAAATATTTATTTTTTATATATAGCTTCCTTCTTATTATAGTTTTTACTTTAAGCTTTGGTAATGCAGGATGTTCCCAAAGAGAAAGAATAATAAAGATTGGCAGTCAGAGCGTTCTGTCAGGTGAATTTAAATATTATGGCCAGGAGCAATTGGTAAGTATGAATATTGCTGCAAAAGAGCTTGCACCTGTAAGTATAGGTGGATTTAATTATAAAATAAGTGTTGTTTCGAAAGATGATGAAGGCAGTGCCGAAAAAGCATACCTTGTTTCACAGGAAATGATTCAGGAGAATGTTGCTGGTGTTATTGGCTCAACATTTAATGCAACAACAAAAGCCGCCCTGCCAAATTATCTGGATTTAAATATTCCAATGATTTCTACTTCTGCATCAAGCACGGATCTAAACAAGAGCGGGTCTAATTTTTTCAGAGTAATCATAAATAATGATCAGATTGTTGAAAATGCCGCCAATTTTATACTAAGTCGATATAAACCTGAAAAGCTTGTCATTATTAGTGACAGCAGTGAGTATTCCCTCAATTTTGTGGGGTTTCTTGAAAAAACTTTGCTGGGAATATCAAGTCAAAAAATAAATATATTTAAAAAATATTCAATTAAACCTGAAACTGAAGACTATAAGCTTTTGGCTGAAAATTTGTTAATTGATGATTGTGATCTTATTTTCTTTTGCGGAGACTATAAAGTGCTTGCGAAAATAATAAGCTCTTCGCGAGAGATAGGTGTCATTTCAAGTTTTTTAACAGAAAAACTTGGGATGGATGAAGGTATTTCCCAATTAGCTGATGCGAAATATCTTGAAGGCTTAATGGCTGTTGTTCCTGAACCTCCTTCACTTGCAATGTTTTCTGAAGATCCCAAAGCAGTAGAATTCTGGAGAAAATTTAAAGATATGGCTCCCCAGATAAAAGGAGTGGAAATAAGCGAACCGGGTAAATATGCTCCCTATGCATATGATGCTTTTTATATGATTATAGAGGCAATGAAAAAAGCAAATTCAGCATTACCGGAAGATTATATAGATGTACTGCGAAGTTTGTCTTTTGATGGCATAACCGGTCATATCGAATTTGATTCAAACGGTAATCTTAAAAATCCACAGTCTACTGTTTTCCAGATTAAAAATGGTACGTGGGTGAGATTTCAGAAATAGACCAAACTTCCAAATTAAAAATGTAGTATGGATTAGATTTTAAAAATAAATCAAACTTCCAAATTAAAAATGTGTCATTGATTAGATTTTAAAAAAAATAAATCAAATTATTTTTTTGAAATCTAATCTTATTTTATCAGGGTACAAAGATATTAAGCATTTTCGGTGATATTTTAAAGTTTGCAGGAAGTATTCCCAAATATTCTCCATCCCCATATACATTTAATTTTGAATCGCATTCAATATATATTTCTCGTGTCCTGAAAGTCTCAACTGTGGGCAATTCAAGATGGGTTCCTCCATATACTTTTGGGATGCTTCTGGCAAAAGAGATCTTGGACATTTTCTTAATAACACAAATATCGAGGATATCATCAAACGCATCAGCGCCCGGGGCGATTTTCATGCCGCCGCCAAAATATTTTAAATTAGCAAAAGCCATCATCATTACATCTATGTTCCTTTCAATCCCATCATATTTTACATTAAATATTCTGGGTTTATATGTCAGCAATGTTTTGTATGCTGCAAAGTTGTACAGCGCTTTTCCTCTGAGGGGAAGCCTTGTTTCATTGGCGAATCTGTTGGCTTCTGAATCAAAACCTGAACCTGCAATTCCCACATAGTAAATCTTATTATTAAAAAGACCAAGATCAATTCTCGATATTTTGCCCTGCTTTATAATTCTAATATTTTCGGCAAGATCCTGCTTGATGCTTAAAGTCCTGATGATATCATTGCCAGAGCCCATAGGAATTATCCCCAGATTACAATCTGTACCGGCAAGATTTTGAGCTATATAATGTATAGTTCCATCTCCTCCGGCCCCGATAAAGTTTTTATACCCAAGGCTGACATATTTTAATGTTGTTTCTTCTATGTCTTTGGCACTTTTTGAAATATAAAATTCATAATCCATATTATTCTTTTTGAACTCAGCTTCAATTGCATCCTTTTGCAGAATTGATTTTCCCTGTGCCGCAGAAGGATTTAAAATTATAAGAGTACTATTCATGAAATTTGCTTCCTTTTTAAAAATATTGAATTAAAAAAATTATAATTGTTTTTTTAATATTAGCAATACTGCAGCAAAACCAGACTATACTATAGCAAAAAGAGTAACAGTATAGCTAAAAGATCAGGTGTTTTCGCAAAACAGAGCAGGTGCTTCACCAAAACAGTTCATTTGTTGACTTTTAAATTTAATTATAATAACCTGATAAAGATTTTTAATTAATTTTAAAACGGTTCGATTCCTTAGAGGGTGGGCTATGAATATCTTTAATAAGATAGTAGTTGTCATAATATTAATTTTTATTGTATGTCTTTCAGTTGTGGGAATATTTAATGCTTTTACGCAGATTTTCAGGTGGTCTGATATGGCATTTAAATTCCTCAATACAGCTCGTCCTATTAATATGTTTATTTTGATTTCAGTATTTCTGATTGTCATTGTTTTTTGTCTTTTTATGCTTGTTCTTGAATTTTATAGAAAAAATTCCAAGACTGCCTTAGTTGCTTCAGTTAAGGAAGGCAGGGCAATGATTACGCTGGAATCAGCAGCAAATCAGATAAAAGAAAGCATAAGTAAAATCAGCGGTACTGCTGATACAGTAGTAAGGATTATGCCAAAATCAAATGGTGTTATTTTAAATATCAGAGCAAAGATATGTGCTGACTGTAATGTACCCGAAAAAATGCAGGAAATAATAAAAGGCGCATCGGCTTTTACTGTTAATAAACTTGGAATAAAAGTTTATAAAACAAACCTTATTATTGTTAATCTTTCCAATATCCAGTATGAGCCATCTGATGCAGGTGCCGATAAAACTGTGGTTCAGAATTCATTACCGGTTATATTGGAAAAGGAAATAAATAATAAAGCACAAACCCAGAATAGTGACAGTACTGATGATATTAAAACAGAAAATAGTATTGATGACATTAAAACAGAATATAGCATTGATGACATTAAAGCAGCAAGTAATCCCGGCACCGAAAATGAAAATGCTGAATTAAAGTAAGGTATTTATTTTTTTAAAATAAATTAACCGGTACTGAAAATGAAAACGCCGAGTTAAAATAAATTAACCGGCACTGAAAATGGGAACGCCGGCTTAAAGCAAAAGTATTTTTTAAAATAAGTAAACCAGCAATGATAATTAAAGCTCCTATTTGGAGCAGAGTAATTTTTTTAATTTAAATTAAAAGAAGCGGACTTAGTACAGTGGTAGTATATGAGCTTCCCAAGCTCAGGGGGCGGGTTCGATTCCCGTAGTCCGCTCCAGTAAAATGCTAACTATTTTTTAAAATGCTTCTTAAATCAGATTATAAAAATATTTTTAAAAATATTTCCCAAAAAAATAATAACTATTTTTTTACGGGCCCGCCAGGAACAGGCAAAAGCTATTCTTTAGTTAGCCTGGTTGCTTATTTGATTAAACAAAGGAATATTTCACCCCAAAAAATACTTGTTTTTACTTTCAATCGAAAGACATCCAAATATTACAGGGAAGAAATTGCAAAATTAATCGATAAATCTGTAAACGAAATACCTGTTTTAACTTTTTATTCCTTTTGTCTTGAATTCCTGACAGGTTATCTGGCAGAAAATGCACTAAAAAAATCTGCAGCTGATTTGTTTGAAACTGCAGAAAATCAGCGCTATGAGGATATTTTTACCAAACAGACTGGCGAAGTAAAACTCATGACCGCTCCTCAGCAATGGGAACTGGTAGCATCTATTCTTGAAAATCTGGACAGTAAAAAATTTTTTCATGTTGCCAGGCTGCTAAAAAGCAATGATTTTACTAAAGCAAATATTATTCAGGAAGTTTTTGACTACATTCTAAGAGCAAGAGAGAATTTACTTAGTCCGCAATATCTTTCAAAAAAATTTACACCTTATGTAAATAATTTAATGTACGAAATAAATAATATTTATTTCGAATATGAAAAAATAATCAAAAAAAATGATTTTTATGATTATGGAAGAATTTTACAGGAGACAACCGGTATTTTAAAAAATGAAAACACCATTGCCGATAATTACAGGCAAAAATATGAATTTATAATTGTGGATGATTTACAGGAAGTTAACTATGCGGGATTTACAATAATAAGCAGCATATCAAACAAAAATGTTATTTATTTCGGAAACGATGATGAATCAATTTATGGTTTTAGAGGTTCAGACATTAATAATTATTTTATGATTTACAATAGTATTCCGTCTGGCAATCTTGTTAATCTGGATGCTAATTTCAGAAATAATTATTTAATTAATGAAATTTCAAAAAAATTTATAGAAAGAAATCAATACAGAACAAGCAAAGCATCCGTATCGCAAAATTGTGATAAAAATACCGGCGAAGTTCTGGCAGTCACTTTTGCCAGTCTTCACGAGGAACTTGATTTTATATTTGAAAAGATTAACTACCTTCTTCATGTGAAAAATATAAGCTTAAAGAATATGGCAATTATTTTAAAAGGGTCCGAATATGAAGTAAAAATTATTGAAAATTATTTTATACAAAATAATGTAACTTATTACCTGAGAAATTCAAGGTCAGTATTTGGAAGCAGGTATGTAAAATATTTTTTGAATTTTTGCAGACTATGCATAATGATTGGCAATTTGAGCAAAGCGCCTGCTGAGCTGCCAGGCTCCGATAACATTCAAACCTCTTTTACTTCACAGTATTCCATTGATTTACTAACAAGAAATTTGCTTTTTTCGGAAAAATTTAATATCAGTCCGCTGTTTTTTAAAAAAATAGAATCTTTTTATCATGGAGGAGTTAAAAAAGGTATATATAAAAATATATGGGAATTTATTTTAAAAAATCTAAAAGAATTTAAAGATATAAGCAGTGCTGATCATTGCATATTATCAAAATTTATTTTTTCTGTTAAAAGATATTCCATAAAATTAGACCTGAGTGCCTTTCAATATTTTAATGATCTCCTTATGGATGGGACATCTGGTTTTAAAGCTAAAATAAGAGACTATGACTCCCTTGATTTTATTGAAAAAAATCTTTTTAAAGTCCTTACTGATTTTCTTGGAAGCGCAGGTAATTTTAAAAA
This sequence comes from uncultured Actinomycetota bacterium, assembly GCA_964398155.1. Classification (GTDB taxonomy): domain Bacteria; phylum Actinomycetota; class Humimicrobiia; order Humimicrobiales; family Humimicrobiaceae; genus JAMDDL01. The sequence goes on from CAYNMO010000036.1 coordinate 13,753, forward strand.
TGAAAATACCGGCAGTAATAATGTAGTCGATTATATGGAATATGTAGAAAATCTGATAAATAATCCTTTTACGGAAGAAACAGAAGAAAGCACCAAAAACATTGATGAGAGTGAAGGAATAAGGATTATAAGTTTTTATGAAAGCAAGAATTATGAGTTTGAAGCAGTTTTTATTCCATTTTTAAACAAGGGTTATTCACCGTCACTTTTGAGCAGACCTCAAATTTATGATGATGAAATATTTCATGAATTTATTGAAAACAAATATCCAAGCGAGGAGGAATTAAAAAAAACACATATCGAGAAAGAAAGAAAAATACTTAATATGGGAATTACAAGAGCAAAGAATTATTTATATATTTCATCTAACAGATACAGAGGCAAGTCCTCTTTTTTTGAAGAAATTTCAAATGATTTAAAAAATATCAGGGAGACAGACAGGCATAAAGATATCGATTGCAATAAATATAGCAAAAATATGCCAAAAAATATCGATCAGAAACCTGATAAAGATATCGCTTCATTTAGTTATTTTAAAAACAAGTGGACCTTAAAAAAGAAGGCGATTGTTGCTACTTTCAGAAAAGAAAATAATATTTTTTATGATAAGTTAAAGCTTAAAGAGTACCAGGCTTTTTTAAAGGAAGTATATAATCCTTCAGACTGGTGGAATTTAAGGAAACCGACCGTAAATTTATTAAAGCCCTATGACTATTATGCAAGAAATTTTTCTTACAGCTCTATCGAATCATATGACTCCTGTCCATTAAAATATAAATTTGAATATTTATTCAAAATAAAAAGTCAGGACCAGAAATTTACATTAATTTCAGGTTCAATTTATCATGAGGCAATAAGAAGATTTTTTGAAGAAAGTGAAAGCCACGAAGTGTCTGATCTGCTGGCTATAACGGAAGAGGAAATTGAGAAAAATAAAGATAAATTCAGGTTTGAATTTTTGGCTGAAGAAATGAAAGAAAACAGCATTAAAGATTTGCAAAATTTCTATATTAATTTTGTTTTGGAGATACTGCCTGATTTAAAGAAAAATGAATTTAATAAAACAATTTTTAGCGAAAAAAAATTTGAATTTCTCTTTAAAAACAAATACAAAATAAATGGAAAAATTGATTTTATTAAAATAAAAAATGATCAGACTGCGGAAATTATCGATTTTAAATCTTCCGGCTCAATGTTTTCAGAAAAAGATCTCAGGGAAAAAATTCAGTTAAAATTATATAAAATGGGTTCAAAATACAGTAAATCCCTCAACCTGGATCAGTTGAAACTTGCAGACAGGGAAATTATCCTGAAATATTATTTTTTAGGAAGCGACAAAGACCCTTATATGGTTATGTCTGACGATGATTACGATGAAGACATTTTAACTAATAAAATTTCAGACACAATATCCGGGATAGAAAGTGAAATTTTTATAATCGACCCAAGGAATTACATGAGCTGTCTGTATTGTAATTATAAAATATTTTGCGGGAAATATTATGGAAACAGTATTTAATCTCACCAAAGAGCAGCAAGTAATACTCGACAGTGAAAAAACAATAAA
>CAYNMO010000037.1:0-2179 GCA_964398155.1 uncultured Actinomycetota bacterium
AAGAAATAATAAAGGGAAATGACGAGACTAAAAAAGCCGAACTGATAAAGAGAATCAAAGAAGAAGCTGGAAATCTAACATAGCTATTTTCGGCTGTTGTATCAGATATCAGCTAATAAAAATTGGCTGCCAGGCCATGATTTTTCTATAGCTGCGTATCCAGGGGTCGTGTTTGTCAAAAACTTACCAAGAGTTTATAAGGAAGATAAAAAAATTATTTTATCTTATCAGTGTAGTCTGTTGAAAATAAATCGGACCTGAATCTGTAGAAAAGGAAATACTTTTTCATAAGAGAAGAACATGCCTGATAAAAGTATAGTGCTGCAGGATTGTGCTATAATTATTTTTCAAAAGGAAATAATTTAATAATTTGGAGATGAATAAAAAATTATTCGGTATTTAGGGTGAAGACCCTGGGAATAAGGCTTTTATTTGGAGCCGGATGTTTAACAGCAGACACTATTTTACGTGACAGACATTTTTTAAAACAAAAACATTATGGAAAAAGATTCAGACATTAAATCTTCAGGCTCAGGTAAAAAAGTACTATCGATTATACTCAGAGTAGTGGTCAGTGCAGGCCTGCTTGCGGTTTTAATTATTTTAAACATTAAGAACTTAAGCTCAATTCCATCTATATTTAAAAGCATTAACATAGGTCTTGCTCTCGCCGGAATATTTTTTTATTTTCTGGGCATATTACTGGAAGCACCCAGATGGAGCGTTCTTCTTTCTGCAAATAAGGTCAGAATACCCTTTTTTTATTTGCTAAATTTAACACTGATCGGATTTTTTTTTAGTACACTTCTGCCAACTAGTGTGGGAGGAGATGCATACAGGGCATTTGATATCAGGCAAACATTTAAAGTTGCCCACGACAAAAACATAATTGCAATTTATCTGGGGAGATTTTTTGGAATAGTATCGGGAGTTTTCTGGGTAATCTTTTCTTTTTTGACAGGAATGTACAGCCATCTCAACAAGCCCCTGCTGACAGGCACAATAATAATGTTTCCGATTGTAATTTTGCTTATTTTTATTACTTTCTTCCCAAAAAAATTTAAAATAGACAGTTTTTTTAGAAAGATAAAATTCTTAAGAAAATTTGAGAATAAAATTTCCGAATTTATTGAAATGCTTAATGGTTTTAAATCAAAAAAGAAAGAAATACTTACCAGTATTTTTTTAAGTCTGCTGGCAAATATGTGCACTTTTACGAGTTTTTATCTTATAGGGATTTCTCTTAAAATAAAACTAAGCTTTTTATCATATATTTTTATAGTCCCTGTCATGTGGTCTGCCTCAAACCTGCCAATTACACTTGGAGGATTTGGTGTCAGAGAAAACACATTAGTCTTACTGCTAAAAAGTTTCAATGTAAGCGCCGCTAATGCCCTTACCTTTTCTTTGATTGTCCTGGTAACAAATATCCTTATAGCTATTTTAGGCGGAGTTATATATTTCCTAAGGAACATATCCATAAGGAAAGCAAAAATCAAAAACACTGATAAAGCTTAAAGTTTTGTAAATCAAAAAATAATCTTTAATATATCGCCAAATTTAAAGATTTTAATCCGCGTCTTTTTAATGAGTGTATTAAAATCAGATATTATTTAGTTCCTGTTGAATAACTCAGTTTTTACTGAAAACATTCACTTCGGCCAAGCTTCAATTTTTACCAATTCGGCCATTTTTCCTAATTGTTCACTAAAAACTATTTATTTTTAAGTGCTTTGATTCCCTCTGCTACAGCAAATTCAACAAATTTAGTGCAAACCTCTCCATGAATTTTTTCATTTGTAAATTTTTCACGGCCTTCCGCTGAGAGTAAATTGCATCCCGTCAGATCTCTGCAATCAACAGTTCCAAATTCTCTCTTAAACTTTTCCAAAAAAGCTGCGGCTTTTTCATAAAGTTTAATCTTGGTGTCATTGTCTTTAGGATCTTTCCTTCCTTCTGCAAGCCCCATCGCCATTACTGCTCCGGAGAGTGCTCCGCAAATACTGCCATGTCTTGAAACTCCTGCCCCAAATCCAGTTGCAATATTAGGAACTGCATCACTATTTATCTTAAGAGCTTTGCATATTGAAAGCAAAGATGATTCGGCACAGTTAAATCCACTCGAAAAAAAAGTTCTTGCATCTGTCTGCGCATTCTCAATATTTTTATTTTCCACTTT
>CAYNMO010000037.1:2189-15268 GCA_964398155.1 uncultured Actinomycetota bacterium
TTGATTTTAAGTATAATTCTTAGGAAGTATTATTTCTATTTTATCTTTGACATCTTTTTAAACTTGAAAATCTGATATAATATTTTTACCTGCATGCTGGCATACTGGCGACAGTGTCTAAAAACATGTTTATGGTTGACATGTCTGTAATTATATCTAATCAGCAAAAGTTGATTTTATTTAAGACAGTTTTATTGATTTGCAATAAAGTGATATCTGCTTTAAGCAAAAGCCTAATGCACATTGAGATTTTTCTTAGAGCATTATAGCCTTCTGAGATATTTATTTATTAAATAATTATTATATATTGGAGTTATTTTAAAACGGCGGCGCTCCATTTAAAATATTAACTATAATTAAAGTATAAGATTTTGCATCTTGCTTTTTTGGTATATTATGAAAAAAACTATCAGGCTTTTTTATTCTATTACAGTTCTCTGGGGCATTGCGGCTATTTCGATAGACCCATTAATTCCGATAATTTCCAGAGAACTTAACATTGGCTATGACAGAATTGGGTTAATGCTGTTTGCCGGATATATTTTTTCATTAATTTCATCTCTTCTTACCGGATATCTTTGCGACAGAGTAAATCTCAAAAAAGTTATTCTTGCCAGCACATTAATTCTTTTTATGGGATTTTTTATATTTGGCTTTAAGATATCTATAGCAATACTTATTATTTCCCTCATTTTGCAAAAAAGCGGCAGCAGCTCAATTGACTCATCCATGCACTCTTTTGTCGCAAAAGTATACCACAATATGCATGCGCCGATATTTATAAAAATTGACATAATGTTTTGCGCCGGCTCCATAATCAGCCCCCTTCTGATAAGCTTTCTTCTTTTTTTTAACATATCATACAGATATATTTTCTTTTTATTTGCAGCAGGAATCGGAGTTCTGATTCTGCTTCTTTTTTTAAATCTTAAAAAGATAGACATAAAGAAAATTATTACTGAAAACCAAAAAAGCTCAGAAGTTGTTGAAAACTCTGCCGCCCCCGTCAAAAAGGAAAACTCAAATGCCATAATAGCAATTAGCTGTATTGCAATATTTTTCTCTATTGGCTGCTTCTCAGGCGCATCGTCCTGGTTTACAACCTATCTTTCATCTTTTAATATTGGTGTTGCTTATGGCTCAATCTGGCTTTCTTTAATGTGGGCGGTTTCAGTTATAAGCCTGATTGGCATTCTTAAAATATTTAAAAGGACAAACGAAATAACTCTCCTTCTCTTTGGAGGGATTTTGGGAGTAATTATGCTTTCGGTTACAGCCCTGAGTACAAACGTTGTAATTAAAGTCGTGTTTTTGCTTCTTCACGCAGGATGTTATTCGTGTTTCTTTTCAATGCTGACTTCAATTGCAACATATGAGGCAAAGAAAGCAAAAGGTGCCGTCCTTGGCCTTATAATAACATGCTCATTTACAGGCTCCACCATTTTCCAGCCAATGCTTGGATATTTTGCCCAGTATTTTGGTTCAGGTTCAGTAATATATGTACTAATTGCGGGCTATACTCTTTCTCTTGTTTTTATTATTCTTCTCTTTTATTTCCTTAAAAAGAAGCACAGGAGAATGAGAATAATGCTTAGGTTTAGAAAATATGAGTCCAAAACAAGAGCCGGAGCATAAAGTCAATAAATCATTTATGGCCATCGAGCCTAAATATCTTTGCAGGATTACCATAGAAAAACATCCCGGATATTTCTTTGGCTTTATCAATATCAAACAAGCCTTCCTTAACTTTAATGGATAAAGCTTTGGAAACATTGACTCTGGCCATAAACTGATGCCCGTATACTCCATCAACAAATAAATAATCTCCCCCAAACGCCGAAATCTTATTTAGCGGAACCATATCTATCCATTCAAGAATACCTGCAACTGATGCAGTAGGAGATAATATGTGAGCCCAGCACATATCTATAAATACATTTGGAAAGTTTTTGGCAAGCACTGTAAGTTCGTTCTGATATGGATAGCTCATATGAAATATATCAAAAGTAACATCAGGATACTGCAAAAACAAATTTGAGAGCAGTTCAGGATTTGAATTGGAAAGTGTATTGCCATTACCTTCCTGTATCCCTGTATGAATCTGAACTACAAGATTTTTCCTGTTTGCAATATCCAGAATATAGTGAAACATATAATCCTGGAAAGCTTTTCCGGTAAAAAGCGATCTCGCTTCCCAGTCGGGAATATGTTTTGTCTTAAAAATATTATTGAATTCTTCTTCGGCTCTTGATCTTGAAACCCTTTCATAATTTAAAGATCTAAGGTAGGCAAGATGATTTTTAAGAGCAACAGAACCAAGGGAACAGGCTTTGTCTATCAAAATTTCGGTTGCCTCAAGCCAGCGCTCAAAGGATGTTATCCTTAAACCTGATTGTTTTTCCAGCTGCTCAATTTTTGTCCACATATCCGGGAAAACCAGATTGCCTATTGAATAAACAGGGCTGTACAACTCCCTGTCACAATGTATGCTTCTTTCGGTTTTAGGATTATAGTCTTTGTCAAGCGTTTCCACATTAAGCAGGCTTGTAACTATTTTACACTTGTCTTTTAGAACTTTTTTAAAGTAACCTGGTTTTAAAGTTTCCAAAAACATGGAGTTTAACTTTTCTATTGTTGAGCGCTCGATTCTGTCAATTCCATATAATCCCTGGGCGGCAATATCTAGTGCTCTGCCATATCCTGTAAACCTTGAGACCTCCCAATATGGCTCTACAATCTTCCATTTTTCAATAATTGAAAGTTTTTGGTCGGCTATCTTGCTGCGATCTTCCATGGGAAGCCCTGCCGAGACAAGATCCCGGTCAAAATAGTGTGACATATATTCTTTAATAATGTCGGTGTCTTTTTCTCTGAATTCTTCACTAGACGGAAGGTGCTCATGGGTATCGATAATTTTAAGATCATTAGTGAAATCAAGTATTTCCTCAAATATTTTTTCCATATGACCACCTTTTTTTTTTTTTTTTTTTATAAAATCTTCCAACATTGATTATTATAATGGTTTTTTGCGCAAAATAAGAAATAATAATCGGCGTATCAAAGTTTTAAAATCACAGCATCCCCATACGCTTTAATATCCTGCAAACAAGAAATGTAAGGTATTGGGAAGGCTGCTTTTTCTGCCCGAAATCCCATCCCTTCCAGTCCTGCCAGACTGACTCGGGGGTGTATCTGCCTTCACCATCCTTTTTGGATGTAACAATGTCAAGCATTTCATTTATCTGGAGTTTTTGATGTCCGTAGTCAAAGCGCGAAAGAACATCAAGTACATGGACTATATCATACCAGACCAGAGGAGCTTTTAGTTTCCTGAAGTCGTTTCCCATATAGAACATATAAGGATGAGATTTGCTGCTGTTAGTCCATAAGATGCACAGGCTGTCAATGCCTGCACGAACCTGGCTGCTGTCAGTATATTCGGGGAATTGAGAGAGAAGTTTTAGCATAACCATTGTGGCATAAGGACAGGGGTCATCTTTTCTTCCGGGACCGCGGAATTTTCCCAGTTCCTCTGATACGGAACACGGCCATCCATTATCACGTCCAAGCTTTACAAGACTACTGACCCCTCTTTTTAATCGGGAATCATCTTTTAAGCCTATTTTTGCCAAAGCATATAAATTAACCGGAGCGTCGCAAAGTGCCCATCCCCATATGTCAGAACCTGTCCCGCCATATGCTTTAGAGATATTCATGGGAAGTTTAATAATGCCGTCATCAGAAATATGCTCCAGCATTTTGTTAGAAATAATATCAATTCCAGAATCGTGTAAATTAAATCCGAGCTCTGCAATAAAAGAAATTTTATGAAAAGGCTGTCTTGCGCTTTTATGGCTGCTAAGCACCAGCCCCGGCCAGTTTTTAAGCTCCTCAACTATAAGGGTCAATTCGGGAGCCTCAACCATTCGCCTGCGGGCATCCAGAACTTCAGGATCATCACAGCTTTGTCCCATCAGTTCTGTTCTTGTGCCGTATTCAATCCACGGATCTGATTTTAAAAGCCATTGAAGCAGACTATCATTCATTTGTTATTGTAACCCCGCTTGCAAAGTTAAAGATATTCATCCAGAGTGAGTATTTTTATATCTCTTATATTTAACTTTTTTAAAAAAATATCATTAGTAATGAAAGCATCTGAATTTGTAACTGCTGCGGTTGATAGCATGATAGCGTCAGGAGTCCTAAGATTATAGTCACCTCTAAGAGATGCTGCAAATTTTGCAATATCATAATTAACGGGCATAATTTTGGTATTTGGAAGGGATTCTATGAACTCTTCAAAGATGGAAATCTGGCTGTAATCCTTTATTCTGTAGGGTTTTGCCATAAGCTCTGTTATTGTCAGAGCAGAGATGTAACAAAATATTTCACCTCTGGCAATTTTTTCAATAAGTACCCTTGTCAAAACATCATAAGGCTCTATAGTTTCCAGATGGTAAATTAAAACCACGCTGTCAATGCATACGCTTTTTAAGCTGTTAAGTTTTTTATAAAAGCCGTTTACTTCCAAGAACCTCTCTCTTCGCTGATGTATTCATCGGCCAATTTTTTAGAAGAACCCCATGTACCTTTCATTAAACCACAAGTATACTGGGCATATTTTTGGACAGTTAATAAGATTGTTTCATCACCACGTGTAAAAATAACAACAGAGTCTTCTGTTTTAATGCCCATCTTCTCCCGTATTTCCTGGGGGATAACAAGCTGACCTTTCTTGTTAAGTTTTACTATTTTAGTAATACCCATACTATAAAATTTATATCATACTATTTATTATTAGTCATACTTTTAATCATTATTATAATATTAAATAATTAGTAATACAAGAGGAAAGTAAAATAGCAGATTCTTTCGGAAATTGGGACAAATTTCTTATATTAATTAGTTCCTGGTGAATAACAATTTAATATGGCCTAATATAAAATATTTTAAGCATAATTTAAACAAATAATTCACTAAAAACTGAGTTAATCACCAAGAACTCATTCAGCTCATAATCTACGAAATTCTAATTGCTTTTTAACTGTCAGCCATGAAGAGCAGCTATGAATTCAATTCTTCATACAGTGAAATAATGTTTTCAAGAGGGGTCTCAGGCAATGCCTCGTGGGACGGCGCAAGTATAACGCCACCTCTATTGCCCCACAATTCTTTTACTTTTCTTACTTCCTCTTTAATCTCTACAGGTGTTTTAAACACAAGAAGATTCTGGACGTCTATTCCTCCATGAATACAGACATCTTTTCCGTAAAGCCTGTGTATGTTTTCAATCTCCATGTCTTTGGCAGATGTCTGTACAACATCGAGAACATCAATACCAGCATCTATCATCATCGGAAGAACTTTATGCACACTCCCGCAGCAATGCCATGCAAAAATAACATCGTGGCTTTTTACAGTTGATATCAGTTTTTTGTAATGAGGCATAAAGTATTTTTCAAACACATCAGGTGAAAAAAGCATTCCATACTGTCCTGCCACATCGTCTGCTGTTCCGAAATATTCAGTAATACCTCCGAATGCATCAAGTTCTTTTTTTGTATATTCTATCCCGAACTGCGCAACTTCGTTTATAAGCTTTTCTGCTAATTTTGTGTTAAAAGCAAGGTCCATCAGGAACTGTTCATATCCCCTAAGCGCCCAGCATATCATAAAGAAATGCGTCAGATTTCCCGAGCAGATAAATTCATTGCTGCTCCCTTCAAGTTTTTCATGGCTTAGTTCCGGGCTGCCGTATTTATTGTCAAAAAAATTAAAGTCAAAAAAATGTAGTTTTTTGGTTAAAAACCCTTCCTTTAAATCAGAAGCATTTTCAAGTGATGCAAGCGGCGGGTTGGTTATAACGTCATAATCCATACTCATTTCGCCTTTTCCACCTTCTCCAAACTTTGAATTTGCTCCAATCTGGTAGTAATTGCCGTGATCTTTGACATATGGGGCTTGCGGCACAGGACCCGTATATCTGGCAGTGTAGGTTGTAAATTTGCATAATTTGGAGCCAGAGGAATAAAAATCAGCCCCCAATGCATCTATTAATTTTTTATAATTTTTAATGATGTTTTCCGGCTCGTCAAAACCGAAATGTTTATTAAGTCTTACAGACAGGTTTGGAAGCCCCCTGTATGAAGAAGGTATTTTGTCCACAGTTTTAAATTTTATTGCTGCAAGCGCTCTTTCTTTCTTTGTCATGCGTAAATCCTTCTCCTTTTAATATATCTGCTTGTTTTTTGCATATTTTCCAAATCTTTTTTCCAACTATTGCCAGACATTTACTTCTTATAATACTATTATATAAGCGCAAATAATAAAAGGGGACGCTTCTCTTTTAAAAGTTTAAAAGGGGACGCTTCTCTTTTGAGCACGGTTTTAGCTATTTTTTAATTATTAAGAAGAAAGGTTTCCATATTGGCATTGTGGAAATTGTCATAGGATAAAAAGCAGGTTTATCATGACTAGAAGCAAGAATAAAGAGGAGAAATAATGATTTTTAAACAGATTGAATCCGGGGGCGACCGTAATTATGCTTACCTCATTGTCTGCGGGAAGACAAAAGAAGGCGTAATCATAGATCCATCTCCGGACCCTTCTCCTGTCATTGAAGCAGTCAGGGAGGAAGGCGTGGAAATAAAATATTTAATAAATACTCACTCTCATTATGATCACTCACAGGGAAATGATAAGTTCCGTCTATCCGGCAAAGGCAGACCAATCATTTTTATTAATTGTGGTCCTGAACCTTCGGTTGAAGATGGCAGAACTTTATCTTTTGGTGAGTTAAGCCTCAAAATAATACACACTCCGGGTCATACACCTGACTCCATCTGTATTAAAATTGAGGACAGGCTTATGACCGGAGACACGCTTTTTGTAGGTAAAGTAGGAGGAACCTACGGCGAAAAAGAGGCAAGAACTGAATTTGAAAGCCTGAAAAAAATTATGGCCCTTGACCCAGATACCGAAGTCTGGCCAGGGCATAATTATGGAGTAAAGCCATACTCCACCATAGCATTTGAGCTTGAGAACAATCCATTTATAAAGAGGCTAGGCGACTTTAGAGAATTCCTATGGCTTAAGCAAAACTGGGCTGCCTATAAACTGGAGCACGATATAAAATAACTGTGCATGTCAAAGGAATACATATCTAGGTGACACACATTTTGATACAAAAGAACATATTTGAGAGATTTGAAAATTACATATTCCAGATAAAAAGCATAAAGGAATTGAGGCATATCGTTATTATCCGTTAAAAGACGACCACGGAGCCACTATGAAAACAATCATTGTTAACGGTCTTGCAATGGTGATGGAGGATAAAGAGGATTTTCTGACATACGATGATGAAAGCAGCTATCATTTTAAGAAGCGATAAATTTATTTTTAAAACCATAAAATGCAGGTTAGTTAGATTTTTTCCCATAAACCTGATTAAATTATTAAATCTTGCATATATGACCTGATCCTTCTTACTCTTTTTTCATGTTTGCGGTATCAGAGTATGGCGATTTTATGATTTATATTTATGCGGTATAGAGGCAAATTCTTATAATCTTAATTCATCCAGTCTTCAATTTGAAGCATTTTAATTCTTTTAAAATGCCTTGTATTGCCAGTGACAAGTATCAGGTCGTTTGAAATAGCTATTGATGCTACCAGTAAATCCATACTTGAAAGTATCTCTCCCTTTTTTTCAAGTTCGGCTCTTATTTTTCCACAATAAAATGCAGCGCCACCATCAAATATACGAAAAGGGGACGGTCCTCTTTTGAGCACGGTTTTAGCTATTTTTTCAGGGAAACGGCCCGAAAACAGATATTTTAAAATTAGAAACACAGCATATTGTGCATAATAATTAAATGCCATACTTTATATTATATATAAAAATAGGATTTAATATTTCCACTCAGGCTTCTGGCAGTCATTTGCTTTCATAAATACCCCAAACTCTTACGGTACCGTCCCAACAGCCGGATATCAATATTGTTCCATCTTCTGAGAATTCAAGACTTTCGGCTATCCCGGTATCTTCCAGTGTCTTAAGTAATTTACCATCCGGGACCCGCTACACCTTTATTGAATTATCCCAGGCACCCAAAGCAGGGAGACTAACATCGGGGGATAATTCCAGGCTGTGGAGCCATCCCTAATGGCCCTCCAGTAGCGATTGTACTATACACTCACAGCTTTATAACTCTACTGCTATTAAAGAATAAACTGCCCAAATAAATAAATCAGGGAACCACTTTTTAAAAAGGTTCCCTGATAAAATAATAAAACATACCTTGATTTTTATTTATTCTCCGGAGGATTCAACAATAGACATCGTAAAATTTATTACAGTTCCATCTGAACCAGCCATTATCAGCGCTTCATATTTATTGTTTTTAAGTGATAAGCCAAAAGAATCATTGCCATCTGTTGTTGAAAAATTATCTTCGCTTGTTTCCCAACCTGACATTTTGCTTTTATACCAGTCATAAACATCCTTGACCGTTCCTTTTGAAACCTCTGCAAAAAGCGCAAAACCAGTGGTGCCATTGTCATTTTTTGTTTTTGCGGAGTAAGTGATCTTTATATCCGGATACGGCGGTGCTTCTGTTGGCCATCCTTCAGGAATTGTTGCGTTTCCACCTGACTGAACTTCGCCCTGATCAGTAGATATATTGACTTCTCCATCTTCAGTATTAATATCTACATTTCCTCCTGCTGCGCTCTCAACTGCTTTTTCGACAGCTTTTCCCACTACCTTCTCTGCAATATTGCCACATGCCGGGAGTGAAAGACTGACAATAAGCACAAGAACAATTGCAAGCATTAAAGCTATTCTTTTTTTCAATTTTTTACCTTTCTTTTTATTATTATATATTTTTTAATATTATTTTATAATTATATAATAAGTCCAGATTATACAACAAAATAATCATATAGAATATTTTTTCATAAAATTTTTTATTTAATTTTAGTCAGACGCGGGATATAAAATTACATAAAATAAATTTATATTTAATTTTATATCCAATAAATTGGCAAGAGGGCAAAATATTCCCAAAGATCCGCCTGACACTCCGGGTATGCCAATAAAAACAGTTGTCTTTATTGCAGGAGAAGTTCGATGAGCCAGATCAGCACAAAGTTGAGATTTGCAGTGGCGCAATTGCATTCATGACAAGTGACATTTTGCCAGTTGTTGAAAAAAACTGGCATGTTCCGTTATGGCTGATTTGAGAAAACGATACGCCGGGGTGCCCTAATAGCAATAATTCAGGACGGTAAGTCCATCGCTTTCGTCTGCTCTTTCTCTTTCTTTAATATGTAGTCTATTGCCTCTTGTTTGCATTTTTCGGAACAGTCAAGGCATACCAGACATGCTTCTTTCTCAATCCTATAGCTTCCACTGTCTTTGCTGATTGCTCCTGCAGGACAGGCACGCTGACATAATCCACAATTTGTACAGCTGTCTTCATTAATGCGAACCAGATAGAGCGATTTTTTTGATACAAGACTAAATATTGTCCCGTAAGGACACAGATACCTATGCCAAAGCTCTTCCGGGAAGAACAAGGTCAGTACAACTCCGATAATAAGTGCCGCAGGCAGTACAGGCAGTTCTTTTCCTGTTATTATCAGAAAAACAAACAAAGCCACAAACAGACCCAGTGCAAAATAACGAACCCATGTTTTTGTAAGAAATTTGGGTATTTTAAAACCCCTGATGGATAGTTTTTTCTTTACCCACGAGACACTTCGAGTCAGGGTGTTTATGGGGCATATCCAGCCGCAATAGAGTCTGCTAAAAAATATTGAAACTATTACTCCCGCCACAAACAAACCCATCCATATCTGAACTCTTCCGATTATAACCAAAATAATAAACAGAACCAGGAAAATAACCTGTAAAATGATCTGAACAGCTTTTCTCATATTAAATACACCCTCTCATCTTTCATATAGTTTGACTTGCAGGGTACATCCTAATATACTAAATTAGAATATTATGTTGTTTTTGCAACAGAATAAAAAATATTATGGCTGATAGCTATTTATATTTAAAACAGGTGAGGTTATTTGCCGGATTGGAAGAATCTGATTTTCCGGAAATAGTGTCATGCCTGCATGCCAAAGTAAAGATGTACCCCAAAGGTAGTATTTTGCTGCTGGTGGGCGAAAATATTAAACATATTGGCATCGTATTGTCCGGAAATGTTGAAATATCACGACAGGATTATTCGGGAAACCGCCTTATAATTAATTTATTGGAATATCCGGCCATATTTGGGGAAGCCTTTGTTTGTGCAGGTGCAAAGACGAGCCCCGTTACGATTACAGCTTTAACGAATGTAAAAATAATGCTTATTGATTTCAAAAGAATTATTAATAACTCTCCAAATATAAACAAATTTCACATGGTTCTTATCTCTAATATGCTGAGTATGCTGGCTGATAAAAATCTGGTTTTAAATAACAGAATTGAACTTATTAGTAAAAAAACTACAAGAGCCAAACTGGCATCATATCTCTTGCAGGCAACCGGAGCAGACTTGGAGTGCAATATTTTAATACCATATAATCGTAATCAGCTTGCTGAGTATCTTGGGGTAAACCGCAGTGCCATGTCCAAGGAATTGTGTGCAATGAGAGCGGAGGGTATTCTTGATTTCAGAAAAAACAATTTTGAAATACTTGACCTGAAGTCATTGTCATCCCTGGCTTCAGGTTAAAAATGCATTTAAAATTAAGTAGGATTTCTTAAAGTAATAATATAAATACCAATGCCTTAACTTTGGCAAGACCAGCTATTTTTTGAATAATTCCTTCATCGGATTCCAGTAGAATTCGTGCCAGCCCTTATCAAAGCTATCTGCACATTCATCAGGAACATCTTCCTGAACAAGCACTACTATGGTGTCGTCCCCGTCTTTTTCGAAAGTTATCGTGAGCTTTGAATAATGGTCTTCGGGCCAGCAGTCCTCCTCACCTCGCCAGTATTGGACTATTTTTTTATCCTGAACGAGTTCGATATTTGTCCCGTCAATATATTCGTCATATATTTCAAATTTACCTCCAATATTCCTGCTTATTTTGGTAGTGGAATCGATAAGGTCTGCATGTTTTTTTTCGTCCATAAATATCTCATAAATCTCGTGAGGTGATGCTCCTATAATGACAACAGACTGGCTGATAGTTTTGGTCTCCATTTTACCCTCCACAAAATATTTTTTATATTTGCTAAAATAAATAAATTTTAGAGCCAAAAAGATGTAATAATTTATAAGAATTATGTCAATGCGACGGTTCTCTTTTAAGCATGATTTTAGCTATATGCCATTACCGAGTAAATAATTACCAAAGAACACCGTTTATTTCTGTAGTCAAATTTTGAGAATAATATGTATAAAAATCTTGTTTTAAGAAACCACCATATTTCTAACGGCAGCGCGTCTTTGCTTTCCAAAATAAGCACGACTGACTTCTTAAAATTTGTTTTCATTTCAAAAACAGTTTTTTATGCCTGCATGTAATTATATTGTATTATTTTAAATAAGCAAAAAATCACCCGATTATACTGAAAAGAAGATGCAGACGATGAGTATTTTCTGGTGAATTTATTTAAAAATATTGTTCTGGTATTTTTACTTGACAGTTAAGCCAGATCGCATGCTTCTGTCGGTATCCTGTTTATGATCCCATTTAATTTCATTTGTCGATTCAGCTTCAAAGGCTTTGCAAGACAGACATTGACCGGAAAATTAAAAAAACCATGTAACGTACAGTTATTTTTAAAACTAAAAATATGTTTATTTTCTAAAATAAATTACTATAATTATAATTATTATAGAAAGTTATATTTTATTATTTAAATAATTTTAATAATTTTCAGGCTGAAATAACGGAATAAATAACAGAAAACACTGTTTAATATAAAATAATGCCGGAGAGATTCTTATGCAAAAGAAAAACTTTTATATATTGACTCTTATACTTATTGCTATCCTTATTTTCAGCGTGGGAGCATCATGCTCATTTTGCGGGAAAAAACTCTTGCTAACAGATGACTCCAATGTAAATTCAACAAACAGTACTGACGGAAACAGCAGCCAGATTGATACAACCATCGTATCCATAACTGAAAATACATTATCTGAGCAGGAAAAACTAAAAGCAGAGGAAGACAAGGCAAAAGCAGCTGAAGCCGAAAAAAATGCAGGCCCAGAAAGCTCCAGCCAGGAGACTGTGGACCAGAGTATTGCGGAAACATCTGTATTAAAAGACAACAGGTTCGTCATAATGATAGAGACCATGCAGCACAAGGATAAGGAGTACAGTTATGCCAGGGGCAATGACCCCAATTTTTATGAAATGAACGATTATTTTTTAAGCCTTGGAATTCCACAGGAACAGATTAATATATATTATGGCCAGAATCAGGATGGCGGAACTTATGACAATTTTGTGAAAGCCATAAATGATGTAAAAAAAATAAGCAACACCAGTTGTTCTGTTTTAGTGGCCCTGATGTCACACGGCAATGAAAAAGCAGAGTTTGGGGCAGATGCCATGATGGAATTTGCTGATGGTATGGGTAATGAGCATGGCGGCAGCTATATTTCATACTATGACATAGGAAGCCTCCTTGATCAGATACCCTGTGAAAAAATGGCAGTTACCATAAGCTCATGTGCGATGGAAGATTCCGCAATTCCTGTTGCACAGGAAACAGCATATCCCAGGACTGCAATTGCCCCCATTACTTTTCAGGAAATACTAAACTATATACTTACAGACAAAAGTGCAGTGGACAGGGACAGTGACGGGAAATATTCATTAAAGGATGTCCTTGAGTTCATAAAAGATCCAAACGCGACGAGCAATCCTGCCAGATATACAGGAGTAGAACTCGTCGATCCTTCAGATATTGCCAGTAGTTTTTACCTGAACTAGAAAAAGGGACAATTCTTTTGAGCATGATTTTAGCTATTTATTATTACAGAGTGAGCAACATTATTAAAAAGAAGCAATAGGGGACAGTCCTCTTTTGAGCACGGTTTTAGCTATTTTTT
>CAYNMO010000038.1:0-6670 GCA_964398155.1 uncultured Actinomycetota bacterium
TCTTTCAAGAATAGTAGGCCAGAAGAAAGCACGGGAGATATGGTTTTTGTGCAGACAGTATAATGCAAAGGAAGCTCTGGAAATGGGAATGATAAATCTTGTAGTCCCTATCGAAAAACTTGAAGAAGAAACAATAGTCTGGTGCAGAGAGATATTATGTAATTCACCAACTGCAATAAGTTGTCTTAAAGCAGCATTAAATGCGGATTGTGACGGGCAGACAGGCCTTCAGCAGCTGGCAGGGCTGACAACCATGCTGTTTTATCAGACAGCAGAAGCACAGGAAGGAAGAAATGCCTTCGTTGAAAAAAGAAAACCTGTATTTAAAAAATTTACTGATAATAAATAAAAATACCGGGTACCCGCTTCATTAAGGTGATGACTATATATTGCGTGACTGGCCAAATTATTTTAATGCTTTAAGGTGAATATAGTCCATGCCTGATTCATGTTAATAATCAATTAATTTATATTCAAAAAAAGAACAAATACTGACAATAAATAAAAGATATATTTAAAAAAAAGATCATATCCTCAAAATAATTAAAAGATATATTCAAAATAAGAACATGTGCGGATAATAGATAAAAGATATATTCAAAAGAAGAACAAACACTGATAATTATTAATGAGAAACTCTTCAAAATTAAGTCTATGGTTTAAGAGCACTCGTCCAAGGACGCTACCGGCGGCAGCAGCCCCTGTAATCATAGGTCTTGCACTGGCTTTTTACGAAAACAAAATTAATCTGTTTATTGCAATATTAACTCTGGTGGCAGCTTTGCTTATCCAGATAGGTACTAATTTTGCCAATGACTACTTTGATTTTATTAAGGGGACAGACACCGACAGAAGAGTTGGTCCTGTCAGACTTATTCAGGCAGGACTGATTAAAAAAAATGAAATGCTGGCTGCTTTTATAATTACTTTTATAATAGCAGCTGCTATTGGAGTATTTCTTGTAATACGCGGAGGCTGGCCTATTTTACTGATAGGTATTTTTGCCATTATTTTTGGTATTTTATATACTGCAGGTCCTGCTCCGCTTGGATATATAGGTCTTGGAGATATTTTTGTTTTTATTTTTTTTGGCATTATTTCTGTTACGGGAACTTTTTACCTGCAGACACTAAAAATAAACATGGTAGCATTAATAGCCAGTCTTGCACCGGGTTTTCTTTCGGTGGCAATTTTAACTGCTAATAATATAAGGGATATAAAAACAGACAGAGAAGCAGGAAAAAAAACTTTAATTGCAAGGTTTGGTTATAATTTTGGATTATCTGAATATTTATTTTGTATTATTGCTGCTCATCTCATACCAATAGTTCTTGTTTTAATCACAAAATCACATTATTTTTCCTTAATTTCGGTTTTAACAGTTGCCATGGCAGTAAAACCTGTAAAAATCTTACTTTCTCGCCCTGAACCAAGGTATATTATTCCTGTTTTAGGAAAAACAGGCCAGATACTTTTAATATTTTCTATTTTATTTTCAATAGGCTGGAATATTAAAATATAACAATTTTAATGGAAAAAATAACATTTTTTAACGTTTATAAATTCGAGCTTCCTTTGAAAAAAGAGCTTGTTGTAAAAAAACACAGGCTAAATAAAAGAGAAGGGCTGCTGATAAGTATAGGAATATCCAATGGCCTTTGTGGGTTTGGAGAAATTTCCCCCCTCCCTTTCTTTCACAATGAGAGTATTGATGACGCCAGGCTTCAGATTAAAAATTTAAAGAACAACAAAATGTTCCTTAAAAATATTGAGGGCCTTTTTGAACAACAGGATTTGTCTGATTTTTTTTCTGACTCAATAAAAGCTGTCAAAAAAGATTCAGAAGACGGACCACCCGGGAGTGCTTTTCTAAAAATTTTTACCGGTTTTTTAAATAAATTAAATGATTTATTTAACGATTCCAAAGTTTTCCCATCCGTAAGAACAGGCCTGGAAATGGCCCTGACAAGCCTAATATTTATCAGGCCAGGATTAGAGAAAATTTTTAAATCGGCACCTTATTCTGACTTGCAGGTTTGCCGGCTTATGATGGATCTAAAGAAAGACCCCGAAAAAGAGATTTTAGAAATAATCAAAAATGGATATAGTGCTATTAAAATAAAAGTTGGCAGATCACCGGTGGAGCAGGAAATCAGCAGTATTAACAAAATAAAAAAGCTGATTTTACAAAACCAGCTAAATACTATCAGCCTGAGACTTGATGCAAACAGCTTGTGGAGTCTTCAGGAAGCAGTATATTTTGGGAAAGCCATAGGGAGCAGCCTTATTGAATATATGGAAGATCCCTTAAGCAATATGTCTGAATACGGGCAGTTTTTTAAAGAAACACATATACCCGTAGCTCTTGATGAGAAACTGCCTGAATTAACAGATTTGATTAAAATAAAAGGATTAAACGGTAAATGCCCTGATTATTTAAAGGCAATTATAATAAAGCCTGATTTTGCAGGAGGATTTTTTAAAACAACCGGCCTTATAGATTTTGCACTCAGTAATGGGATCAAACCTGTTTTAAGCAATTCATTTAACAGCAGTCTTTTAATTTCTTATATTGCATTATTTGCGGGTATTATGCATTTAAATGAAACTCCACTGGGGATTGATTCACTAAGTTTATTTAGTGAGAATTTGCTCTTGGAAGATATTAAAATAATAGGGGGAAAAATAAATATTTTGGAAATTTTAGATAATATTAAAAAAATTAATTCTAATTTACTAAGTCCGGCAGGTTTTTAAAAATGTATTTTCCGGTAGATACAGATCTTAAAGAAAAATTTAACAAGTCAGGGATTTTGCCTGGTCAAAAAATTGCAGTACTGTGCAGCAATTCAGATTATTACGCTAAATTGCTAATGCAGATTATTTTTACAGGAGGAGTAGTCATTCCGGTCAGCCCAGTTATGCCTGTTTCCAAAGTTCACAGAATATTAAGAAATATCGGCTGTTTTAAAATAATAGCGGACGAACATATCGAATATAAAGACGATGAATTTATAAAGTCAGTATCTTTTCAATATTTTCATAAAGAATTAAGTAAAATAGATTTAAAAAAGACCATAAATGAATTTAATATCGAAAAATATGAGGAATTCCGTGACAGATATGCCAGTATTATTTTAACTTCGGGCACAACAAATATCCCCAAAGCAGTTTTGCATACTTTCAATAATCACTGGTATAGCGCCATAGGTTCAAACATTAATATTTTATATAAAACAGGCGACTGCTGGATGGTTGCCCTGCCTCTTAGCCATGTAAGCGGATTTTCAACTATTTTTAAAGCTTTAGCAGGAAAAGCAGATATTTATATAAAACCTTCCGGTATGACAATTGCTGAAGCTTTGAAGACAAATAATGATATTACACATATATCACTTATACCATCTCAACTTTCAGAGCTCCTAAGTGAAAAATCAGGAGCGGAACTTTTAAGAAAATTAAAAGCAGTTTTAATAGGAGGAGCACCTGCATCTGCCAGGTTGATAGAAAAATCAAAAACACTTGGCCTGAATATTTATAACTCATATGGCTCCACGGAAATGTCATCACAGATTACATGCAGCGTTAGAAATGACAGCCTTAAAAACCTAAAAACATCGGGAAAATTATTAAAATTCCGTGAGATAAAGATTAGCAGCGAAAACGAAATAATGGTTAAAGGCAAAACATTATTTGCTGGATATATTAAAACAGATAATACGGATAACCATGAGTTATTTAAATCTGTTGATAAAGAAGGCTGGTTTGCAACAAATGATCTTGGATTTATTGATGATGAAGAATCTCTCCACGTTATTGGCAGAAAAGATCTTATGTTTGTCTTTAATGGTGAAAATATTTTTCCGGAAGAAATAGAGGGAGAGTTAAGAGAAATTAAAGAAATTGAGGATGCACTTGTGGTTCCTTCTGGAGAAAATAATGAAACACAGAAACCGGCAGCTTTCTTAAAAATGAAAAACAAGCTAAAACCAGACTATGATGCGATAGAAAAAAGCCTGTTAAAAAAACTCGAGCGTTATAAAATACCAGATATTTATTTTGACTGGCCGGAAGACCTTACCAAAAATTTATTAAAGCCCGACAGGGAAATTTTTAAAAAAAGGGCAGTTGATTTAATGAAAAAATATCATAAAAAAGAAATAAAGCCAACAGATTAAATGTTAAGGTTTTTTAGGATTTCAAAGAATTTTTCTGGGATTTTTAGCGGTTTTTTGCTTTTTGTTTCAATTACAACATTAACAGTTTTTACAGTGGCAGTTTTTTCGCCTGATTCGTTATATAAAACAAAATCAAGAATAAATGAACTTTTGCCTGAAGAATTTAATGACATTTTTATTTCAATTTTATCACCGACTCTTAAAGGTTTAAGATAATCAGCTTCTGCGTGAACAACCGGTATGATAAAATTATTGTCATTTAAGATTTCCTTAATGCTAAATCCTGACTTTTCCAGAAATTCTTCGTAGCATTCATGAGCTATATTGAAAAGATTGCTAAAAAAAATTAAATTTGCAGCATCTGTATGGAATAGTCTTATTTTTGTATTGTATATATACATTTTTATTTGACAATAACTGTTGCATTTTTATCAAAAGGATTCTGTCTGAGAGCCAGAGAATAAAGGTAAGGATAATATTCTTTAAGATATCCCATATATGAAAGCCACTCTTTTATTAAAAAGAAATAAGCTCTTTTAATATCCAGTTCAATATGTTTTAAATCTGATGGAGGCTGGTTGTCAAAATTTTCCCTGTTTGCCATTTCTTCTGTCAGATGAAATACTGCTCTTAAGAGTTCAGTAAAATCCTCATGCTCAAGCAAATTAGGATTTTCAAGAAGCCTTAAAAGAAAATCCCTTTTACCTGCAAGAAATATTTTTAAGCTTTCTTCTATTTTATTGTTTATACTGATTTTACTTTCATAGTCATGAATATTTAATTTAAATTTTGCAAAATCTTTTTTATTCCATTTGTTTATTTTGCTTAAACTTTCAGAAATTTTTTCAATATCCTCAAAATATGTATTAAAGCTTCTTATAAGTGCAATACCGGTTTCACTAAAAAAAACTCCTATAACCATATTTAATTTGTTAAGCATTGATTTTTTTTCACGCTGGTTTAAAAGAGTATCAATAAGCAGAGTGACGAGCAATACATTAACAGGGAGGAAAGCAATATCCAGAGTGAGATAGAAGAAAATGTCACGGGAGTTTTTAAAGATAAAGTAGTTTATTATATAAACAACTATCGAAAATATTATTAAAATAACAGCTGTAAAAAACTTCCAGCTTATTTTTTTATTCAAAAACAGTCTCCTTAAATATAAAAATTATTTTATATTTTATTACTCAGATTTCTTGCAATTAATTTAAATTTTAGTGAATTATAAATAAAGTGCAATTGTTTTAATTTCCTGCTTTTAAAATGGTTGTGCGTTTCTGCGATGAATATAGATTTCATCAACCCATGCAGTCTCGGAAAGATGCAGCAGATACATCACGGTATCAGCAATATCCTGTGTGGATATTAACTCTGATCTGTCGAGATCTGGCCTTGCATACCATAAAAGCTCTGTGTCAACTCCACCTGGCAGAATCGATGTAACAAAAATTCCATCCTTATAAACTTCTGCAGCTAGAGATTTTGTTATCCCCATTACCCCATGCTTGCTTGCTGTATAAGCGGCCTGCCCGCTATAACCTTTAAATCCGGCTACGCTTGATATATTAATAATATATCCACTCTTTTGGGGAAGCATAAACTTTAATGCTTTCTGACAGCAGCTAAATAGTCCTCTGAGATTTGACTGCATCATTTTATCATAATCTTCTAATGAAAAATCTGCCACTTTGCCAGTTATCATAATTGCTGCATTATTTACCAATATATCCAGTTTGTCGAAACGCTCCCTGATTTTGTCAAAAAGATATGATATTTCCTCTTCCTTTGAAATATCTGCAGGTATAGCTATAGCTCTGCCACCAAAAGATTCTATCTCTTTCTGTGTTTTTTCAAGCATTTCTTTGTTTCTTGAAGCAAGAACTACAGTTGCACCTTCCTTTGCCAAAGTAATGCTTATATTTTTTCCAATTCCCTTGCTTGCCCCTGTCACCAAAACAACTTTGTTTTTCAGATCCATTGCTACCTTTCCTGACTTTCTATTGTAAGTAAATAAGTTGCTATAATTTTACAATTATTTTTGTTAGTATAAAACATATTGATGTTTTTTATTAATTTAATTTCAATTTTCACAAAACATCTTTTATAATATTACCGTGTTATCAAAAAAATCTAAGGGGGATGTTATCAAACAGAAAAAACTCTATCTGATTGTTGGAATCACAACAATACTTATCATGATCGGAGTAAGCGCCGCATTTGGCCTGACTGCCGCAGGAGCTGCTTCAACACCTCCAAGAAGACCTCTGGCAATTATGGTAGAAAACAGTATGGCAGCAAGACCGCAATCTGGTCTTAATCTTGCCGATATTGTTTTTGAAGCAGTGGACGAATACGGAATAACCAGATTTGTTGCTATTTATTATAATAATGATGCAGCACAAGTCGGTCCAGTAAGAAGTTCAAGACCATATTATGCAGAAATTGCAAGGGGTTTTGACCCTCTTTATGCATTTTTTGGTACTTATCCT
>CAYNMO010000038.1:6680-9139 GCA_964398155.1 uncultured Actinomycetota bacterium
ATATGTATACATTAAGTGCCATGACAGACAATTCCGGCCAGAGTTCAATAAAAGGGATGGGACCTTACTGGAGAGATTATAAAAGGAGCAAAATACAGGAACATACTGCATTTATGTCAACATACGCTTTGAGAGCTCAGGCTGCCAAAATAGGCTATCCGCAGGACGGAGGCGTTATCCCTCTAAATTTTAAAAGTGACGCAGGCGAAGGCGAAAGGGGAGGCGTAGCCAGAGTTAATATCGATTTTGGAACTGCCTCATATGCACCTAAAGGATTTAATGTAAACTATATTTATAACCGAGGCAGCAACAGTTATGCCAGAGTAATGGGTAATAAAGCACATGTTGATTATAATACAGGTCAGCAGATAACCGCAAAGAATGTAATCGTAATGATTACTGATATAGTAGGACCCATAGACCAGTGGAAACATATGTCTGTAAGGACTATCGGATCCGGATCAGCACTTATGTTTTTAGACGGAAACGTAATACAGGGATCATGGGAAAGGGGATCTGTTTATGATCCGTTTATATACAGAGACGGAGACGGAAATGAGGTCAACTTTAACGCAGGAGCAACCTGGATTCATCTTGTACAGGACCCAAGCAAAGTTTCTTTTCAATAAAAATAAGATGAAATAAATTTTAATATATAAAAATAAATGAGGCAGGTGATGAACCTGCCTCATTTATTTGGTTTATGAGTTCAGGTGTACATATTTATGAGGT
The DNA here is from genome assembly GCA_964398155.1 of uncultured Actinomycetota bacterium. Lineage (GTDB taxonomy): Bacteria > Actinomycetota > Humimicrobiia > Humimicrobiales > Humimicrobiaceae > JAMDDL01. Next base: position 7,413 of record CAYNMO010000038.1, read on the forward strand.
TTTGCAGATTGATTTGAAAAAGCTGCTGGCTGGTAGCAATATCACAAAACTTCGGCCGCAAATGAAAAATACTTCAGGCTGAGGGAATGCAGACGCTCTCCTAAGAATCATTTAAATCTGAATCAGGAGACAGAAATAAATTGAAACCTGTATCAATTTTAATATAAATAGTATTAATATGAATAATAGGCGTTATAAATATTTCGTTAGGAAAATCAATATTTCTGGATTAGAATTCAACGATTAAAGATATATTACTTCTTTTTATAATTTTAATGCCAGGTTTTCTCCGTATTTGAAAATACCGGTCAGCTCTTCTTCTCCGGGATGCCATTGAATTTTAATACCTTCATCCATAATCTCCATACCTGCTTTTGAGAGTTCCTCAGTTATTGTTTTTACTGATTCACCACTCCAGCCATAGCTGCCAAAAGCCGAAGCTTTTTTATTTTTAAAACTTAAGCCCCTTATGAATTCCATGAGCGCGGCTGTTGATATTAAAACACCTTTGTTAACAGTAGGAGAACCTATTAAAAATGCCTTTGATTTAAAAATATCAGTAATGATTGTGTTTATGTCAGACTTTGCAGAATTATATATCTTTATATTTGTTTCTTTATTTTTTGAATTAAAACCTTCAGCTATAGTCTCTGCCATCTGCCTTGTTCCGTTCCACATTGTGTCATATATTATAGTCAGCTGGTTTTCGCTGTAGTTTTGTGACCACTGAAGATATTTTTCAACAATCTGAAGGGGATTATTCCTCCATATTATTCCATGGCTTGGGCATATCATATTTACAGGTAGTTTTAAAGCCAGAATTTCATTAATCTTTTTTTCAACAAAATTTCCGAAGGGAGTAAGAATGTTTGCATAATATTTGATTGCTTCGTCAAAAAGATCGTTAGTGTTAACCAGATCATTAAACATTGATTCACTTGCAAAATGCTGTCCGAATGCGTCATTTGAAAAGAGAATGCTGTCTCCTGTCAGATAAGAAAACATGCTGTCTGGCCAGTGAAGCATTTTAGCTTCAATAAAAATCAGATCCTTTTTCCCAAGACTTATTTTATCTCCTGTTTTAACAGGAATAAAATTCCAGTCCTTATGATAATGGCCTTTAAGGGACTTTATGCCGTTCTGAGTGCAATAAATCGGTTTTCCTGGAATTCTTTCCATTAAAGCTGCAAGTGAGCCGCTATGGTCTGGCTCGGCATGATTTGCAATCACATAATCAATTTTTTCAAGTTCAATTTCGTTGGATAATTTTTCGATAAACTCAGAAGCAAAAGGTGCCCATACGGTATCTATTAAGGCAGTTTTTTCATCTCTTATCAGATATGAATTATATGAGGAACCTCTGAAGGTGGACAACTCTTCACCATGAAATTTTCTTATTTCCCAGTCAGTCTTGCCAACACAAGTAACGCTGTCATTGATTTTAAGATTCATTAAACCTGCTCCTTGGATATAAATTATATTTAAAAAATAAATTTTTATACTATTTAATTGTTTTTTAATATTATGAATTTATTATAATATTAGCATATAAAAAGTTTTAAAAAATTTAAAGTTTTTACTCTTCTTTTAAAATTTAACAAAAATACCAATAGTAATATTTTAAATAAAATATTTACAAGTTTTTTGGTAAGCAAGTATCTAAAATGGTCTGATTAAAAATATTTTAACCTTAATTTAAATGAATACATAAATTATGCTGAAATAGC
>CAYNMO010000038.1:9149-11737 GCA_964398155.1 uncultured Actinomycetota bacterium
ATTTAAATAAATAATTTGCTAAAAAACATAACTAATCACCAGTAATCAATAAGTAACTTTACCAATAAAGTTTAATAAGATTATTGTTTTATTCAATTTTCAAGGGAAAAAGCTAAAAAATAATTATATCTTTTATATCAAACTAAATCTGTACATTTTTTTTCTTTAGGACCAGACATTTTTAATACAAAGTTTTTAATTAAAAAGAAACAGGAATTGGTTTTGTTTTAATAGCCTGCCAATTCCTGTTTCTTTTTAATTTTTTAAAAAATATCAGAGATTATTTACTTATCTGTTCTGTTCCCCGTGCAAAGGCTTTCTCAATTATTTCCTTTGGCATTGGTTTTGTAGCCAGCGTTACAATTAAGGTAACTATAAATGCCAGAGGGAAAGCTATAACTATTGGATCCATTGTACTCCATGGGGCACCCAGCAGTGTCGTCTTTCCCGTCAGGAGTTTTACAAGTCCGATCATTTTTGAATTTGCCTCATGTATGAAAAGCATCCAGAACAGGCTTGTAATGAGACCAACTATCATTCCCGTAAAAGCACCTGCCTTATTGGCTCTTTTCCAGAAAAGACCCAGAATATACATAGGCAGAAATGTCGCAGCACAGATTCCAAAGAACAATGATGTTGCTCTTGCAATTATACTGATAGGAAGGAAGTAACCCAGGATAAAACTTAAGATTACTCCGATAAGTATGCCAATTTTAGTGGAGAAAACCCCTTTTATTGATTTTTCTTCCTTATAATCAGCTGCATATCTTGTCTTGCTGAATATATCTCTTCCAAATGATGTTCCTAATGCATGCAGTTGGCCGCTGCTTGTAGACATTGCCGCCGAAAGCAAAGTTATCATAAACAAATAAACAAACCATGGCGGCATAGCCATATTTATAAATGCCGGTATTATTATATCGACATTCCCTTTTTCTACAAATGCCACAGCAATTTTACCTGTTTCTTTAAAGAAAAATACATTTGAAAGTCCACCGACAACAAACGCAACTCCTGTCATCATGAGGATAAATATTCCTCCAATAAGCACAGCTCTGTTTAGTTCTTTATCGCTTTTAACCATCATAAACCTTACAGCTAACTGCGGTTGAGCCAATACGCCAATCCCAACTCCGAGTATTACTGCTGATACCAGAGTCCACCAGATAGGCGATCCAAGAACCGGCATCGTGGTCCATCCAAGTGCCCCACCTTTTATCAGATTTTCGGGCATTTTTGATGCTAAATTTGTTAATGCCTGATGTGCACTTATAAATCCACCCAACTTAACATAAGTTAAGATTAAAAGAGCACCCATGCCTCCAAGCATAATCGTTCCCTGAAGCGTATCGGTATACATTACCCCCTTGATGCCACCGGCAAACACATATATTGCAATAATCAGAGTGTAAATGACCAGAGCCCAGAAATAACCGGGCATCCCTAAAATTGGTTTTATTTTAAGGGTCGTGTCAATAAATCTTGCTGCACCTATTAGAACTGCACTAGTATACATCGGCATAAATACAAAAATAATTACTCCGCCTATTCTTTGAATTGCTCTGGAATTATATCTTTTACCCAGCAGTTCAGGAAAAGTATGTGCATCCAGATTATGCCCGATAAGTCTTGTCTTTTTACCAAAGAAAACAAAAGCAATAAATATTCCAAAAAGTATATTTAAAAATGTAAGCCATAAAAGTCCGAGCCCAAGATTTGCTGCCTGCCCACCAAATCCAACAATGGCTGATGTTGAAATAAATGTTGCTCCATAAGAAATAGCCATAACATATGGATGAGTACGTCTTCCTCCGACCATGTAATCTGAAGCATTTTTGGTATTTTTCCAGCCAAGGTACCCTAATAAAATTGTTGCCAAAAGATAAATTGCAAGAATAACAATAAAAATTGGTATATTCACTATGTTCCCCCCTCCAAAAAAAATAAAAGTTATTACTTGTTTTTATTCCACATGATTATTCCATAAACAATACATAATACAGCGGCGATAATACTTAATAAATATGCCAGAAAAACCGAGACACCTGCAAAACCTAACATAATGACCTCCATGCATAATAAAAATAGTAAATACGATAAATTTCTGTTATCTCCTTAAATAGTAAATGCCTGTATATTTTCTAAAGCTCTTAAGAATTTACTAGTAAAAAGTAAATAATGATGCGCTCAAAGAAGAAGTTTTAAGAGTAAAGCTGAAATCATTTGCTAAAATAAGCAATATTATCACCACCCTCAAACAAAATAAATTTTGTCAGATATATTAATGTCAGATATTTAATTTAATCATTAGTCGTAAATATTAATAAAATGTTTTAGATATTTTAGAATTACTTTACTTTTTTTCTTTAAGTGCAGGATTTTCTGTAAATTACACCACTCTATATTAAGCCACTTTATTATGTTGCCACTGATAAAATCTTTTATTTTCTCTTTCCATTTTATTTAAAATTTTCAAATAATCCAAATTTAAATATTTCTTTTTTGTAATCATTCTTTGACATAATCTGCGATATTGATTATAAAATTTTAATATGCTAAATTTAACCCGAAAGAATATTTAAAGTTAA
>CAYNMO010000038.1:11747-14765 GCA_964398155.1 uncultured Actinomycetota bacterium
GAATTGGAATTATCTGTTTTTTTAAAAATTTTATTTAAAGAAATGCAGTTTTTTTCAAATCCTTTCAGAAGTTTAATATAAATATGCTCTATTAAAAATATACTTGAAATCAGTTAATTCAGACAATATCCGGATATCTTTTATTATAATAAAAATATGCATTTCAAAACTGTAAAATATATAGTTATTTTATTAATAATCCTTGTTATTCTTATAATTTTATCTTCCGCTGCCGGAGCTGCCAATCTTTCAATAAAAACAACCTTAAAAACGCTTGCGTCTGCTGTGCCCGGTATTAGAAATCTTATTAATCTGTCTGATGTAAATCCTCAGGATTTTAAAGTTATATTTGATATAAGGCTTCCAAGAATTCTTATGGCTGTTATAGTTGGGATTGCTCTTTCGGGATCGGGTGTAATTTTTCAGGGTATTTTTAGAAATCCTATGGCAGATCCATATATTATCGGTGTTTCGTCAGGTGCGGCTTTTGGTGCAACTATCGGCATGATTTTTGCAGGACCACTGAGATTTGTAAATATATCTGTTACCAGCGTTTTTGCTTTTATTGGTGCCATTGGCGTGACTTTTCTGGTTTATAATATTTCAAAAATCAAAGGGAAAATATCTGTGCTTACACTGCTGCTTTCGGGTGTTGCTCTAAGCTCACTCCTGTCCTCAGTAATATCATTTATTATGATCTACAGAACAAAGGATCTGGCCAAAGTTTATTTTTGGATAATGGGCGGACTTTCTAATTCATCCTGGATTAATTTTCTTATAATATTGCCTGTTATCTCAATTACTTTGCTGGCCTCTTCTTTTTTTATGAGGGATTTAAATGTTATGTCTCTTGGGGATGAAAGAGCAAATCAACTGGGCGTACAAACAAATAAAATAAAGCAGATTCTTCTTGTACTTGCGTCAATAATGGCAGCCGCCGCTGTGTCTGTTAGCGGCATTATTGGATTTATTGGTTTAATAACACCTCATATTATAAGAATTATTGTGGGTCCGGATCATAAAGTGCTGTACCCTTCATCGGCTATTGCTGGTGGCATTGTGCTCCTGCTCTCAGATACAATTGCAAGAACGGTTCTGTCTCCAAGGGAGATACCTGTTGGAATAATAACCTCGATCATAGGGGTGCCTTTTTTTATTTATTTACTCATGAAAACAAAAAAGCAGGTATTTTAATAAAAATGAATAATTATTCATTAAGTGCCATAAATCTTAAATTTTCATATTATGACACCCCAGTCTTAAAAAACCTTAATTTTGAAATAGAAAAAAATAGCTTTATTTCAATTCTTGGCCCAAATGGCGCCGGCAAAAGCACTATTGTCAAATTGATAAGCAAAGTACTGACGGGTTACGAAGGTGAAATTTTAATTGAAGGTAAAAATATAAAAGACCTGAGTCAGATTGAAATTGCGAAAAAAATAGCTGTTGTCCCGCAGAGTACAAGCCTGGGATTTAATTTCAGTGTTTTTGAAACGGTGATGATGGGCAGATATCCTTATCTGAGCAGATTTAAAAACGAGAGCCAGGAAGATCGCAAAATCGTAGCCGAAGTAATGAAACTTACTCGAACAGAAATTTTTAAGAATAAAAACTATAATGAACTTTCCGGAGGAGAAAAGCAAAGAGTAATAATTGCTCAGACACTCGTACAGGACAGTCCAATAATAATACTAGACGAGCCAACAAGCCATCTGGATATTAATTTCCAGATTGAGTTTATGGAGCTTTTTTTCTCTTTATTTAAAAATAGCAAAAAAACAATTATAGGCATTTTCCATGACATTAACCTGGCTATTCAATATAGTGAAAAAATAATGCTTTTAAAAGACGGTGGTGTATTTTGTTATGGGAATGTTGAAGAGGTAATTACCAGAACAAATATGATGTCGGTCTTTAACAGCGATGTTTTTATAGGTAAAAATCCATTTACTGGCAAGCTCTATGTCAGCCCTAACTTTAATTTACATTTTAGCCATGCAAAAGAAAAAATAAAAAATGAAGTAAGGATTCATGTTATTGGGGGAGGAGGAGCTGCATCACCTATACTGAACATGCTCCATAATTCCGGCTATATAGTTTCAACAGGAGTAGTAAACAATCTTGATACTGATCTCAATACTGCGCTGCAGCTGGGAATAACATTTGTTAACGAAGCTCCATTTTCTCCAATCAGCAAAGAGGCGTACTTAAGAAATCTTGAATTAATAAAAACAAGTGATTTTATAATACTTCCGTGTGTTGAATTTGGAAACGGTAATTTTTTAAATCTTTCTGCCATGCGGGAGGCAGTAAAAATGGGTAAAAAAGTTATTTTGATTAATACATCAGATATAACCACAAGAGATTATGCAGACGGCAAAGCAGCACAGCTTTATCAGGAGATAATATCTGGCAATGCAATTGTTTTAAATGAAAATGAAGAAATTTTAAATATATTAAAAGATAAATAGTTCCTGGTAAATAACATAATTTTAAGTAAGTTATTTGTTAAAATTAAGCATAAAATATTTTTAAACAAACTATTTATATTAATGGTTTACCGGAAACTAATTAATTTCACACTAATAAATAACTCTGTTTTTTAGTAAATCATTTGCCTGGATCTGGGCTTAAAATATTCATAATTTCGGTAAAAAAAGTTATTAAACAGGAATTAATTAATCCCGATTAATAAAAATATTTTTATGAAAAAATTTGTTATAATTAATCTTTGAAATATAGCAGAGTAAAAAGAAATAAAAGGAAAAATTGAATAAAATTAAAGTTTCTGTTGTAAATTGCAGCAGCTATGATCCTGAAATTCTTGACCCGGCCATGGGACGGTGCCTTGGTGCGCTAAATTGTTTTAGAGACATTATAAAACCCGGAAAGAAAATTTTATTAAAACCAAATCTTCTTTCTCCAAATAGTCCAGAGAAGGCAATCACAACACACCCTTTATACACCGGCGCCAGCGACGCGGTGCGGACCGCGCCCGACCGCGGGCCCGCGTACACA
>CAYNMO010000039.1:0-8705 GCA_964398155.1 uncultured Actinomycetota bacterium
TAGGTTGTTAATGGAACAAATTATGGAAATAAAGTATACTAAATAAAGAAATTTTAATTAATATTTGGTAAAATTTTACTTTGGTTTTAGCTTATTATTAAAAATTTTTGTTGGTTTTTCACATAATATTATCTTTATATGCCACTTAATGGGATAGCCTTGATTAAATACAATTATTTTAAAAAACTTATTTTGCTTATAAATTTAATATTGCTTGTGTTTTCTCTGACATCAGTAACGTCATGCAAAAACGTCATCTCTCCATTTGATTTAAATACAGTTCAAAATATAAACAGCTCGACTTCAATAAAAGATTCAATCGGTTCCATTAAAGCAGAAGAGAATTTTTTTAAATTAAAAAACAGCCAGAAAGAAAAAAACATACTTAATAATTTAAATGTCAGAAAAGCAATTTTTTTTGCCATAGACAGAGAAAGAATAGTAAAAGAATTGTTTGGTGAAAACAATAAAGTTTTAAATAGTCTGTTTAGCAGCATATCATTTTTTAACAAATCTTCCTGGGATAAATATACCTATGATCCCGTAAAGGCAAAGCAATTATTAAACATTGAAGGATACGGTCCGGAGAATCCTTTATTTTTGACAATGGGCTCAACTGATAATTCTCCGGTAAGAACAAAAATAGAAAATATTATAAAGGAGAATTTTAATAGTATCGGGATACAGTTATGGGTAGATAATAAACCCCCGGATGAGTGGTATGGAAATATTGTAAAGAATGGGAATTTTGAGCTGGGCATATGGTCACTTTATTCGTTTAGCACCGATGAATTATCAAGTTATCTAAGTTCTTCAAAAATTCCCGTTAATGAAACAGCTGAAAATAAAAACTGTAATAATTTTTACTGGTACAAAAATGAAAAAATTGATTTACTGCTGGATAATATTGCCAAAACTGAAAGTATCGACCAGTTAAAGATTTATACTGATGAAATTCAGGATGCTGTTTCTGAAGATGCCATAATTTTACCTCTGTTTTCAAGGCTTTTTGCCGTTGTCCATAAAAAAGAAATAAATAATATTCAGGTAAGTGCCACTAATGGAAATTTTTTTAAAAATATTGATCAATGGACTTCCAGTGATGAAAAAATTGACAAGTCACATATCATTATTGTCGGTATGAGCTCTGAGCCAAACACATTAAATCCTTTTCTGGAAGAAAACACCAGCATGGACTATGTGAACAGCCTTCTATTAAATGGTCTCTGGATGCTTGATGAAAATTCAACCTACAAACCTGTTCTTGCTGATGAAAGCACTGATATTATAGCGGAGAATAAAGTTTCAAACATAAAGAGAATCATACTGAAAAATAATATATTCTGGGAAAATGGCGATCCAATAACATCTGAAGATGTAAAGGCAACAGCAGACGCAATTATTGCAGATAAATCAATTTCAAAATTCAGGGAAGATTATGACAAAATTGAAAAAGTGGAGATTGTAAACAGCACTGAGCTGGATGTTTATTTTACAGAAAGCGTAAAAGACTGGAAAAAATTATTCCTATATGTTTTTCCTAAAAAAGACCTTGATCTGAAAAAATTAAGCAGCATTTATGAGAGTGATATTTATGGAAGCGGCCCTTATAAATTTAAGGAATGGAAAAAGGGAGAATACCTGCTATTGTCTGTAAATGAAAATTATTACGGCAGCCCTGCTTTTTTTAATGATATTAAAATTATTTTTAATAATGATGAAAATATACTTGTCGAATTGCTTAAAAAGGGAGACATTGACGTTTTAAGCATACCGGTAGATTTAGCATTAATAGAGGAAATAAAGTTAAACGAGAATTTAAATCTTATTTTAAAAGAAGGCAATTTATGGGAGCAGCTTGCCATATGTCTGAAAACAAAAGAGTGAATTTGAAGACAGCATGATGATTTATTAAAATCTTATTTTTTAAATTATTAGAATATTATATTTAAAAAATTGAACAAAATTTTTATAAAGTTTATCCAGTTTTTATTGATCATGGCTTTTGCCAATAATATTGTATAAGGACAAAACTTAATATAAAATGGTCTATTAATTTATTTTGATTAAAATATAAAAATATTTTTTTATATTTTACAGGCTGATATTAGCTGACAGCCTAAAATATAAGGTAAATAGTTTGAAGACATCGGCTTGGGTATTTTTTTAAATATTTAACTAAAAAAGAAGTTTAAGAAGACGGAATGGCGGAATTGGTAGACGCGCAAGGTTGAGGGCCTTGTGGACAATTAAGTTCATGGGGGTTCAAGTCCCCCTTCCGTCACCAGAAAAATTAATTAATTCCTGGTGGATAACTCTTTTTTTGTAAATTATTTGCTTAAACCAGGCTTATAATTGTTCTCATCAGACCATTTTAGTTAATTGTTCACAATAAACTGATTAATTATTTCCCCTAAAAAAAATGAAAGAGGCCTATCTATACAAGAAGCTAAAAGATTCAAAAACGGAATGTGATTTATGCAGCCACAGATGCATAATAGAAGATGGAAATGTTGGTAAATGCTTCACCAGAAAAAATATTTCAGGAACTCTTTACAGCCAGGTATATCAAAAATTTATTGCCCTTAATGTTGATCCAATAGAAAAAAAACCTCTTTTCCATTTTTTACCCGGATCTTTCACATATTCAATAGCAACAGCAGGATGCAATTTCAATTGCTTTTTTTGCCAGAATTACCAGATATCACAACTGTCGGAGAATGACTATGATATACCAGGAAAGACAGAAACTCCTCAAGTTATTGTAAAAAAAGCCATTGAAAGTAATTGCAGGAGCATTTCATACACATATACTGAGCCAACCATTTTTTTTGAATCTGCTTATGATATTTCAGTAATTGCAAAGGAAAACAAACTAAAAAATATTTTTGTTACAAACGGTTTTATGAGCAGGGAAGCACTTGATATGATATCGCCTTATCTTGACGCTGCAAATGTAGATTTAAAAAGCTTTTCTGATGACTTTTATAGAAAAAATACCGGTGGAAGGCTTGAGCCGGTATTAAATAATATTAAATATATGAAAAAGATTGGAATATGGGTTGAAGTAACAACATTATTAATTCCCGGACTTAATGATTCCCCAGAAGAGCTCAAGCAGATTGCAGAATTTCTGAAAGATATCGGGAAGGAAATACCGTGGCATATCAGCGCGTACTTTCCTCAGTATAAATCCAAAATACCTCAAACTTCAGTTAATAAAATAATTGAAGCTGTTGAGACAGGTAAAAATGCAGGCTTGCTATATGTGTACGGAGGTAATGTTTCTTATTCCGGTCTTGAGAATACTATTTGCCCTGAATGCGGAAATAAAATTATAGCAAGGAGTGGATTTAATATTACACAAACAAGTATGAATGAAAATAAATGCCGCCAATGTAATTGTAAAATAGACGGAGTTTTTAACGCAGCATTAAAATATAATTAAATTAATATTAACTTTTTGGAAAAATTATCTTATAATAACATATTTGAAAGGCGACTTAGCCAAGTGGTAAGGCAGAGGTCTGCAAAACCTCTATCTCCGGTTCGAATCCGGAAGTCGCCTCCAATTTTATAGGTTTATATATTTGGTTTAACGTGTCCCTGAGGGGCTCTAAGCTAATTAATGCGTCGAGTAATTCGACTTCACACAAATTAAGGGAGCAATTAGCTCCGGCTCTAACCAATTAACCATCCTGCAATAAATATTTAATGACGGTTTTTTTATTTAAAGTCAAAAATAGTAAAAAATTTTAATTTTGAAATCATTTGTTGTAATAAAAAAAAAAATGTTATAAAATTATTTTATTATATAAAACGAGGTGAAAAAAAATGGAAATTACCAAAATTCATGTGGATGGAAAAGAAAAAGAAAAAGTATTGCTTTTTGCATTAAGCACCTGTATCTGGTGCAGAAAAACAAAAAATCTTTTAAATAGTCTGGGAGTTGCTTATGATTATGTAGATGTGGATATGCTAGATTTGCCAGAACAGGATGAAGTTGTTGAAATAATCAACAAATTTAATCCAAGCGGGGGATTCCCTATGATAATAATTAATGACAGTGACTGCATAAGAGGATTTGATGAAAAAAAGATAAAGGAGGTACTTGGCTAAGTGACTGATAAAATTGAAATTTCAGATGATGAAGTTGAAAATGCTTATAAAAAATTTGAAAATGAGGCTGAAGCAAACGGATACTTTCTTAACAGCGATTTATTTTTTTCCAAAGAACTTGTAAAGAGCCTGCTATTTAATCAAAAAAGATATGGTTATCAGGCTTGTCCGTGCCGGCTTGCAAGCAGCAATAAATCAAAAGATCTCGATATCATTTGTCCCTGCGATTATCGCGATATCGATTTAAATGATTATGGAGCTTGTTACTGTGCCTTATATGTAACAGGCGAAGTATTTAGGGGCGAAAAAGATTTAAGTCCTATACCGGAAAGAAGAAACATTTTAAAAGTTTCAGAAGGCAAATCAGGCGGGGAAGGTACTATGGGTAAATCTGAAGACATGATTTCAGCCCTTAAATACCCGGTTTGGAGATGCAAAGTTTGTGGATATTTATGTGCAAGGGAAAATCCTCCAGGAATCTGCCCTGTATGCAAAGCTCAAAAAGACAGGTTTGAAAAATTCTTATAATTAAAAAAGAATATAAAGTAAAGCTTTATAGTATTTTTAAAAATTGTTAATATTACTCGGATAATACAAAGAATATTTTTTAAAAGTAAAAATATGCTAATAGGCGAAATAATTGGGACTGTGGTAAGCACCATAAAAGTTTCAAAAATAGAAAATACAAGACTAAAAATAGTAAAGATAATTGACCCTTTTGGAAAAGCGACAGGCAAATATTTTATTGTCGAAGATGGCGTTGGAGTCGGCGTAGGCGAAAAAGTTTTGATAGCTGATGATGATGGTGTTGTAAAAAAATTATTGAAAAGGGAAAATGTCCCAATCAGGTCGGCGGTAGTGGCAAAAATTGATAAAATCAATATATATGAGTAATAATAATTTATTTTGTTATTAAATATTTAAATAATTTTAACTTTAAAGACATGTTTATAGGTAAAATAATAGGAAACGTGGTTTCAGTTGCAAAAGTTCCCGAACTTGCACCTGTAAAGCTGTATGTTTTAAGAGTGTTTGATTATGAATTTAATCCTACCGAAAAGTTTGAGGTTGCTGTTGATGGTATTGGGGCTGGGATAGGGGATTATGTCCTTTACTGTGGTGGAAGCGCGGCCAGAATGACTACACTGACAAAGTCAGGAATTCCTACAGACATTACAATAATTGCAAGAATAGATTCTTTCGAGGAATTAAAAAAGCTTTGAGATTTTTGTTTCTAAAGATGTGCCTGTTTTAAAGTTAAATATCAAAATTAAAAATACAATCTTAAAAAAGTGGATTTTGGAATAATAAAAAAAGAAATAGTCTGCTCAATTAAAGACCCAAAGCTTGAGTCTTTAAAGTTGTTTGTAGTAATACTTCTTAATCTTGACAGGTCCGAAAAAAAGGAATACATAGTTTCGGCGGAAAACAGGCTTGGCCTGGGGGTTGGGGATTATGTTTTAATGACAAAGGGCAGCACTGCCAGACAGTTGGAAGGTAATACCGATCTACCCGTTGATTGTGCCATTACGGCAAAAGTAGACAGTATATTTATTGATGATAAATATAAATATCTTATATAGACAAAGTTAATATTTAAGGAAATCTTATGTTTTATGCTAAAGTTATAGGAAAAACTTATTCTAATTTCAAACATTATTCATATGAGGGAATTGAAATAAAAATTCTGCAGGATATTAATCCCGAAACAGGTGTTTTTATAAACAAACCTGTTTTTGCTCTGGATGCCATAGGGGTCGGGATAGGTGAATATGTTGTTTATGAAGTAAGCGTGGAAGCCGCCAGTGCTTTTGATAATAAAAAAGTGTTAACAGATGCGTCCATAACAGGAATTGTTGATTCAGTTGATATTTTACCAAAGGAAAATAATGATAATAGGTAAAGTAATAGGAAATGTCGTAACCACAATTAAAGATCCCAAATATAGCGGATACAAATTACTTGTTGTCCAGGAAATGAATGTTTTTGGTGAATTTGAGAAAAATTTCTATATTGCTGCCGATTTAATAGGGATAGGCATAGATGAAGTTGTAATGCTTGTAAACGGTGCCGCGGCAAGAACATCCGTCGAAACAAACAATCTGGGTTTCGATTCAGTAGTTACTGCAAAAATTGAAACAATAATTTTAGAAGATAAAATTATCAAACTATAAAGTCTCCCACAGGCTTAAAAACAAAAATGATGCTCTGAAAAAACAATCATCCACTAAAACCACCGAGTTTATTTGTAAAGGCACATAAAAAAAACAAAGGGGAAACACTAAAATAAAGCTCCCCTTTGTTAAAAAAATTCAAAAAAACTTTTAATTATCTTAAGACAAGTTCTTTTATTATTTTAAAATTATCCGCAAAGCTGTAGTTTTTCATATTTTCATCAATTTCCTGCTTGTGCTCCAGAAGAATGTCGGCAAGCTCTTTGATTTTACATGTGTTGCTGACTGCCAGATCGAAAGTCTTTGCCCTGTCATCTCTTGATGAAATAATATCAATAGTGCACCACGAATTATATTTTGTCTGATTTAAATAATAAAAGAATTCAAGCAGCTCCCAGAAATTAATTGTCCCAAAAATCATGTCAGGATCAGAATCCTTGTAGTTTTCATTTATGTGAATCTGAAATAATTTATCCCATCTGTCAATTAAAGCACAGGATTCAGCAAGGTTTTCATTTGCCATCAGTGAATGTCCGACATCCAGCGCACATCCTACATTTTTAAGTCCTACTTCACTTACGAGCGTCAGTGCTTTGCCTGTATCGCTTACATATTGTTTTTGTCTTGGATCTTTTGATTTGGCTTCAATAGCAATTTTGACATTCTGGTCATATTCTCCAATTTCCCTTATTGTTTCAACAAGATATTTCCATCCGTCTCTGTAATTGGACTGGAATGGGTAGTCAAGTCCATCATGGGCTGGCCACAACAGAACACTGTCAGCTTTTACTGCTTTACATAAATCAATTCCGTCCTTCATGGTTTTTATGGCATCTTTTCTTATTTTTGCTTCATTTGTAGAAAAAGCACCATTTTTCCATTTGCGATCTGCCCAGTTCTCGGGCTCAATGCTCGAAACTTTTAAATCATAATCTTTTAACAGTTTCACTAATTTATCAGGATCTGATGGCAGCGGGTCGGAAGGTATAAAAACTACAACACCTGTAATACCTTTTGTTTTCTTAAAAATTTCAAGTTTTTCCTCGAGGCTCATATCATCGAAATAACCCCCCGGCACATATCTTTCAGAATAAGAACTCAGACACCATAGATGGGCATCAATTTTTAAATCCATTTTTCCCCTTCCGTTTTTAACCTGTAATTTAATAATTATTAAAATTAATCATTTTTGACAAGAACAGACTAAATAAAGATTATTACCGAATTAATTTTTTACAAAAATTTATCAATAATAATAAGAAATAGTATAAAACAAACTAAAAAAATTATATATTATTTTATAAATCATATAAGTTAATTGAAAATACAGGATTAATGTTTTATGATTTTAAAACAAATTAATAAATACATTAAAGACTCTGGAGCTAATTTTGAAAAATCAAAAGGATATACTTATCGGCGTGATTGAAAATATATGCATTAACCTGATAAATGCCGAACAGATACTGACTGAACTTGATTCACACATCGGCGATGGTGATTGCGGGATAGGAGTAAAAAAAGGTTTTGAAGCAGTACAGAAAGTTATACCCCAGTTAAGCTCCATGGATCTTTCTGACATATTGAGGAAAGTTGGTTTTACTCTGGCTTATACTATTGGAGGAACATCAGGCGCAATGCTTGGCACCGGATTTATTGAAATGGGTAAAGGATTAAAAGAGAAAACAGATCCTGATATTTTTAACTGGGTGAGTGCAGTCAATTTTTCTCTTGAAGGGATTAAAAGACGTGGCGGAGATACAAAAGTCGGAGATAAAACCATGATAGATGCCCTTGAACCTGCGGTATTTTCAATGATTGATTCGATTGATACAAATAAAGAGATCAATCCTGTGATTTTATTTGAAAAAGCATTGGAAGCAGCTAAAAAGGGCTCTGAAAGCACAATAAGCATTGCTGCCAAAAAAGGAAGGGCTTCATATCTGGGCGAAAGAAGTATAGGATTTAAAGACCCCGGTTCGGTTATAATTTGCATAATATTTGAATCGGCATTTGATTATCTAAGGAGCAATATATAAGCTGAATACAGCATGTTATTTTTAATATACAGAATAATAATTTTTATTTAAAAGGCATAAAAAATGAAAAAAATAATAAATCTTCCTGAAGATTTTGTTAAAGAAATGCTTAAGGGTCTTGCTGATGCAAAGCCTGATACTATCGGATATATTCCTGAAAAAAGAATTATTTACAGAAAAGATCCTTTTTCCAGCAAAGTATCACTTGTTTCAGGTTCCGGCAGTGGACATGAACCGGATCAGGCATTTTATGTAGGAAAAGGGATGCTTGATGCCGCCTGTGCAGGACCTGTTTTCGCTGCTCCAACACTTGACGCGATAGTTGATACGGCAAGACTTATAGACAAAGGCAGGGGAGTTTTATTTTTGGTGA
>CAYNMO010000039.1:8715-13286 GCA_964398155.1 uncultured Actinomycetota bacterium
GATAGAATTTGAAGGCGGACCGGTTATTGAGACTGTCATTTTAAACGATGATGTTGCAGTTAAAGACAGTACTTTTACTGCAGGAAGAAGAGGAGTTGCGGGGGCTGTTTTTGTTTATAAAATAATAGGGGCAAAATCAGAAGAAGGAACAAATATAGATGAATTAAAGAAATTAGCGCTGGAAGTAAATGCAAATGTCAGAACTATGGGATATGCATTAAAATCATGCACCCATCCGGAAAGAGGAAAACCTACTTTTGATCTTGGTCCGGATGAAATAGAGCTTGGAGTAGGGCTTCATGGCGAGCCAGGCAGGCAGAGAATAAAAATAGAAAGAGCAAATGTCACAATAAACAGGATGATGGAGTCAATAATTGGCGATTTGCCTTTTGAGTCCGGATGCGAAGTTGCGCTGATGATAAACGGACTGGGAGGGACACCAATAAGTGAATTATATATAGCCTGTTCAATTGTGCATGATATTCTGAAAGCAAGCGGGATAAAGGTCTTTAAATCATATGTTAATAATTATTGTACTTCTCTTGATATGGAGGGTTGTTCCGTAAGTCTGCTAAAATTAAACGAAGAGTTTAAGAGGCTTCTACTGGAGCCGGTGGATATTCCTATAAGGTATTTCTAAAAAAATTATTTAAACACAATAAAAAAACAGGAGAGTCTGGTTAAAAAAACAGGAGCAATAGCCAAAGGCAGAGATGTTAAAAATTTTTTAACATTTTAACCGCTCTTTATGCCAGATTAGGATACTCCGGCTAAAGGCAGTCCTGACACTAAACTGCCCACAGTAAGATGCATTATATTGTGTTGAAACCTCCGTAATTGCGAAATTTTATAATAGCCGTTCTCTGTTTTTATAAAGGGATATGCCCAATAAATTTTATTTCTATTTAAAAATCCACTTATTATGAAACAAACAAAGCATCAAGTGCGTCTTTTATTTAAATTAATTATTTATCGGAGGAATTTATGCATTATTTTTTAACTGAAGAACAGCAGATGATTGTAGATATTTGCAGACAGATAGTCGAGGAGAGAATCAAACCTCAGAGAGCAGAGATGGATGAAAAGTGTATTTTCCCTGCAGAAATAATAAAAGAAATAGGCAAAAGTGATTTATTTCGGCTCTTTATTCCAGAGCAATATGGTGGGATGGGAACTGGAATTTTTGAAGTATGTCTTGCAACTGAGGAATTAAGCAGAGGAGATTTAAGTGTCGCCACTACTTATGCGGCAAGCGGTCTTGGTTTTATTCCGATAATGCTTCTTGGCAGCGAAGAACAAAAGAAGAAATATCTGCCGGCACTGGCAAGCGGGGAAAAACTTGCAGCGTTTGGACTAACAGAGTCGGAAGCAGGAAGCGATGTAGGTGCCATCAGAACGAAAGCAGTAAAAGATGGTGATTCATACATTTTAAACGGAACCAAGCAATGGATTACAAATGGCGGCGAAGCTGATATTTATACGGTTTTTGCCATGACAAATCCTTCAAAAGGAGCAAGAGGTGCCAGTGCTTTTATCGTTGAAAAAGGGACCAAAGGTTTTGATTTTGGCAAGAAAGAAAATAAACTTGGAATAAGAGCTTCTGCAACCAGGGAATTAATATTTACAGACTGCAGGGTTCCGCAGGAAAACATTATTGCAGGAGAGGGCATGGGCTTTATTGCCGCCATGAGAACTTTTGATCAGTCAAGGCCAGCGGTAGGCGCACAGGCAGTCGGAGTTGCCCAGGCAGCACTTGAAGAGGCAATAGAGTATTCAAAGTTGCGCAGACAGTTCGGGGCATCTATTTCGTCATTTCAGGCCATACAGCACATGCTGGCAGACATGGCCACTCAGGTTGAAGCTGCCCGTGCACTTGTTTATCACGCAGCCAGAGTTATAGACAGCGGTGAAAAGAATGTATCCAGGCTCTCAGCAATGTCGAAGGTATTTGCTTCTGATATGGCCATGAAAGTTACCACAGACGCTGTTCAGATATTTGGAGGTTATGGTTTTATGAAGGAATACCCGGTTGAAAAAATGATGAGAGATGCAAAGATAACCCAGATTTATGAGGGGACAAATCAGATACAAAGAAACATTATTGCTCTTGATTTAATAAAAAGAGGAGTGCTCTAAAGAAGATTATTATATTATATTTTGCAACTGTTTTGGGTCATCTGTTATGATATTTTTCTTTTGACAGGAATTCTGATGTTAAAAATGACCATAGGGCAAATATATTAAGCCGGCACGGATGAAGGCAGGATTGTTATTATTTTTTTTTAAATAAATTAAGACTTTATAGTCTTGTATTTACAAATTACAAAAAGATTAAGGCAAGGAGACAAATATTAAAATTATTGTATGCATAAAGCAGGTTCCGGGAACAACTGAAATTAAAATTAACCCTGAAACAAATACACTGGTAAGGGAAGGGATCGAAACCGTAATAAACCCCTTTGACACATATGCTATTGAAGAAGGAGTGAGGTTAAAAGAAAAACTGGCCCCTGTACTAAGCCTCGCAGGTGAAGAAATTGAAACAATAGCACTTACAATGGGACCACCGCAGTCAGTTGAGATGTTAAAAGAAGCAATAGCGCTTGGGATGGATAAAGCTGTTCTTCTTTCAGACAGAGCCTTTGCAGGTGCCGATACATGGGCAACGGCTCTTACCCTTGCCGCAGCAATAAATAAGTTTGATGACTGGAAGCTTATAATACTTGGCAAGCAGACTCTTGATGGCGATACGGGTCAGGTAGGTCCTGAGCTTGCGCAGAAGCTCAATATTCCCTTTATTGGCTACGCAAGCAGCATTTTGGACATAAGTAAAAATAGAATGACAATAAAAAGGCTTATGGAGGACAGATACGAAACTTTTGAAATAAGGCTTCCTGCAGCAATTTCTGTTGGAAAAGACATAAATATTCCAAGAGTACCATCCCTTAGAGGAAAGCTCAGAGCCAAAAATGAAATTATTCCTGTTTGGGACAAAAATTATCTTGGACTGGATCAAAGCCAGACTGGGCTTGAAGGCTCCTATACACAGGTTATAAAGATCTTTATGCCGGAACATCACTATGAGGTTAAAATGCTTGAAGGCAGCCCAGATGAACAGGTTGATGATATTTATTCCAAGTTAAAAGAATTAAGTATCGTCTGAAAATGAAAATTACCAAAATATTGCCACTTACTCTGAGGCAGTGCCGAAGTTTATTTTAATAAGATTTAGTTATAATTAAAAAAATTAAATATCGTCTGACTTTAAAAATTGTGAAAATATTATCAGGTACCGGATGGCAGCGCGGATAAGCAGCTGATGATATTTTTGGAAGGTTAATAGAATTAAATATAATCTGAGTATAGAAATTGTAAAAAATTGCCAGAATATCAGGAGGAACCAAAGATTGGAAATAAAAGTTGATGTAAGTACATGTACAGGATGCAGTTTGTGCAGAAACCTATGTATGTATGATGCAATTGATATTATAAATACAAAAGCTGTAATTAATGACAACTGTGTTTTTTGCGGTGCATGTATAGACGCATGTAAGTTTAAATCCATTGAAATCACAGGTTTACACGAAAAGAATCTGGATTTTTCAAATTATAAGGGCGTCATGGTATTTCTGGAAACTCTTGATGGCTCCGTTCTTGATGTCGGATATGAACTGTCAACTGAAGGCAGAAAACTTGCGTCAAATCTGGGTGTGCCATTATCGGGAGTACTAATAGGAAGTAATGTGAAAGAGAATTTTGCTGAAGCATTTGAATACGGCCTTGATAAAATTTACTGTATTGATAACCCTGTATTTTTGAATCAGACTGACGATGTTTATGCCAAAGCTCTGGTTCAGATTATTGACAAATACAAGCCTGAGATATTTCTTGCCGGTGCAACAAGCTTTGGAAGATCTCTCGTACCCAAAGTGGCTGCCATTCTAAAAACCGGACTCACAGCTGATTGTACAGCACTTGCCATTGACGAAGAGAAGAAGATACTTTTACAGACAAGGCCGACATTTGGCGGTAACGTTCTTGCCACAATAATAACAAAAGACGCAAGACCCCAGATGGCAACAATAAGGCCGCATGTTATGGAGAAAAAAAAGATTGATATTACCGGGACATTGGATCTTAGCGGCAAAATAGAATTTATAGATATAGATGAGTCAAAGTTTAAAACAAAATATAAACTGATAAGCACTGAAAAGGAAGCCGGTGAAAATATAAATATTACTGATTATGATGTTATAGTTTCCGGTGGAAGAGGTCTTGGAGGAAGTGAAAATTTCGCTATTTTAAAAGAACTGGCAGATCTTCTTGGTGGAGTAGTAGGGGCATCCAGAGCGGCAGTTGACTCCGACTGGATATCATATCCGCACCAGGTGGGGCAGACAGGTAAAACAGTAAACCCCAAACTTTACATCGCCTGTGGAATTTCCGGCGCTATACAGCATCTCGCAGGAATGCAGACAGCCGACCTTGTTATAGCAATAAACAAGGATCCTGAAGCACCTATTTTCAAAATTGCAAATTACGGGGTAGTCGGAGATTTGTTTGAAGTAGTA
>CAYNMO010000039.1:13296-14327 GCA_964398155.1 uncultured Actinomycetota bacterium
CCGAAAAATAAAAGCGGGTAGAGGAATAATTTAAGCTGCTTTATTCTGACTGGCCATAACAATTCGGCGCACAACTATAGCAATAACTGATATGGCCGTTGCAGTCCAGTACATAAATAAGAAACATATTTATGTTTGATATTTAAAATGAATTGCGTAGACCAATAGCAATCAAGTATATATATCAGGCCAGGCATCTAAATACAGGGATAAGGGGATAAATGAATATTCTAGAATTAAAAGAAAATTTAAAAAATGGCAAGGTAGTTATTGGCACCTGTGTTTACGAATGCAGGAACAGGCAAATTGGCAGGATTTTTGCTAATTTTGGCTTTGATTTTTTAATTATAGAATGTGAGCATGGTTGCTTTGACCTGGAAACAGTTGCGGATATGATAACAATAGCAAAGTTATCAGGAATAACCCCTCTGATTAAAATAGGTGAGTATAGCTATGCCACTTTTAGCAAATATCTTGATGCAGGCGCTGATGGCTTTATACTCCCAAGGGTTAGAAGGAAAGAAGAAGTCCAGCAGGTAATGGAATGGATCAGCTTTTATCCTGATGGAGTAAGGGGATATTCACCCAGAGCTCCTTACTGTAATTATGGATTTGACATAAAGAATAAATGCGACCATAGGGAGTTTGTAGCCGAAAAAAATAGCAATGTATTTATAGTTGTCCAGTTTGAGACAAAAGATGCTGTTGATAATGTCGACAGCATACTTTCAGTTCCCGGTATCGATGCGGTTATTACCGGACCTTGCGACCTTTCCATGTCTCTTGGAATTGCCGGCGATTTGGAAAATCAGATTTTAAAAGATTCTGTTAAAAAAGTATTTGATTCATGTAAAAAACATAATATTACAATTGGCAACCCCTTTGGAGATATAGAGGAAGTTAAGAGACAGCTAAAAGAAGGGGTGCAGTTTATCTGGTACAAAGGCGATTATTCTTTTTTACAAAGCTCACAGAAAGAAGTGGAAGAAATTAGAGCAGCTTTAAAATAGGGCATCAACATAAATAATCCA
>CAYNMO010000040.1:0-14225 GCA_964398155.1 uncultured Actinomycetota bacterium
TTTATATTTGCCATTTTTTGCATTTTCTATCACTTCTATTATTTGATTATAATTAAGCGATGAGTTAATAAAGGCCACTCGAACACCATTTGTGACAAGTGCCTGAACCTGATCTTTCATAAGTGAAATTAATGGTGATACAACCAGAGTAATACCCTCAAATATAAGTGCGGGAACCTGAAAGCAGATTGATTTACCGGCGCCTGTCGGCATAATCCCCATTACATCATTTCCCGATAAAATATTGTCAACTAATTCTTCCTGTCCCTCCCAGAATACGTCGTATCCGAAATATTGTTTTAAAATTTGTTCTTTAGTCATGCATGTTTTACTTTCCATAAGTTGAAATTCTGTTATTTGTCTTCAATTTAATTACAATACGAACTGTTACTGTTTTAGATTGATTTTCCCCAATCCATCCACCATTGGCTGTAAGCCCAGCCAGCAATATTAACATTTTTTAATGGAAGGGAAAACCCGTGATGTTTAAGCGCACTGACGAGCCTTTAAAATACCTTTTAAATATTATATCCAATTATATTTTAAATAGAAAATCAGAGACAATTTATATAGGCCGGGAAGCATTGATTTGCTCCATAATGGTTTTGGCAGACAGCCAGACGGCAGGAAAATAAAGCTCCTATTTTAATAAATTTTTATTAAAAATATTTATTTTGTTATATACTTTATTTTTGGCATAGTATTTTTATATTTTAATACTATATTTTATTAGCTGTAAAAAAATAAAGCGCCAATTTGGGGCTTGGACAATACTGGGAAGCTGACGGCTGAAAATTTGATGTTTGGGTTACTTTAATCAGGGTTCCTTAGGCTTATATGAAGGGCGCCTCAGCTGTTACAAAATAAAATAGATAAATAGTGGAGCTATAAATGAATGAACCTTTAGGTCCGGAGGGCGAATTGTTTTGTTTGGAATGCGCCGGGCCCATAAAAAAAGATTTTACAATTTGTCCATCCTGTGGAACTGAAATAAAAAAAATAGATAAAGAGTCAGTCGTAAAAACTGAGTATAATATTGGCGACACTGGTCCTGCAGGTGGTCTTGTTTTCTACATAAACCCTAACTATAAAAATGATGGCTGGCGATACCTTGAAGCTGCAGCAGTGGACTTTACCGGTGACTCCGACAACTACTGGATAAAGTGGTGCAATGGAGTTCATATAAATACCGAAGCAACCGGAACTGCAATTGGTATGGGAATGTCAAACACACTAAAAATAGTATCCATTCAGGGTGAAGGCAGCTATGCGGCAAGTCTGTGTTATGGTCTGACACAGGGAGGATGCTGCGACTGGTTCTTGCCTTCAAGAGACGAGCTTAATTTAATGCATAAAAGTCTTCACTTAAAGGGCATGGGTGGTTTTGGATCTGACTACTACTGGAGTTCTTCTGAAGTTGATAAAGACCTGGCCTGGTACCAGTACTTTACAGTTGGAGTTATGGATGCCAACGGCAACAAAAGCTACAATGTCCGCGTCAGAGCATTGAGGGCTTTTTCTTAAATATTTGTCAAATCGTCCCACCACTTCATTCCTTCACCTTCGCATTTTTATTTTGAACCTGACTTCAATAAAATAATTTTTAAAAATTCTTAAAAAATCAAAACTTTTTGCATATAATGATGTAATACTTATTATTTATAAAGTATTGAATTATTTGGCAACACCAAATAGTTTAAAACTGGCGCAGTATTTTGACATAGTTTCTATTAAATATTGGAGATAATTATGAAAAAAAAATTTTTATACATATTTGTGCCTTTTTTGGTCTTTACACTATTTTTTTGTGTTTCAGCAATTTGTAATGGCTGCGGCCTAAAAAACCCTATCACTATAACAATATCTCCGGCCACAACCGCATCGAGTGGCACTGTTTCCAAAACTATTTCTGAAACAACAAAAGAAACAAATACCGAGACAACAGATACACCCTCTGCTTCATCCACCACTGCAGCAGAAAATAACAATAATTCTCCGGAGGAAGCTGTCATTACGCCCAGCGGAGCGCCGCAACTTACTCTTAAAGGTGGTTCCGGATATCTTTTTAAATCCTCAGAAACTGTTACTGGTTCCGCTGACCGTGACATTTGGTGGAATGCGGTTTATTTTGTTCCCAATTCATTAATTGGTTCTCTTGGAGTTCTAAATTCACCAGGCGATGTCAGGCAAATTAAGGCTTCCGCCTTAAAGCCTGATCAGATACAACCGGTTCCGGGTGAAGTTTATGCTGTTGAAGTTACAAGGTCAAATATATACGCAATACTTAGAGTCCTCTCCATTGACAGTGAAAATAACATTACTTTTGAATATGTTTATCCGTTTGATGGAGAGCTACTTCCGTAAACATATAAGTTTATGAATTTTTTTCAAATAACAATTAAAGCAGCAGTATTTTCGTAACCGCTTCAAGACAAATAAAAAGCAATGACCTTTTTGCTAAAGTGGAAAAATAATTAGTGTGATTGTTTGGTCAATATTTTTTAACTGATAAAATTACTTGCCTGTCTTGTCTGGATAATTCTCTGTAAACATAATGCCCTTTGTAAAACTTCAGGAAGATGCACCGGCAAAGCATTTAATTTTAGAATGCTTCAAAAAAATATCTCTGAGCAGTCGGCAACATGTCTATACTTCCATGGACTGTCTTTTTAAAAAGCTCTAAGCTTGGGATTTTGGTGTTTAATTTTTCATTTCGGCTACAATAATAATTTTACCCATGGCTAAATTCTACTGATATTGAGGTTTAATGATATATTTCCGTTTTTTGCACCAAAAAACAATACTCCTTAGGTACAGTTCTGTATTTAGGTGTTCCTTCATCGGTTAATTCTCCATACCAGATACCTAAATGCCCCTCTGGAGTATTGTTTTCATTTTCAAGAGATACAATAACTCCGATATCATTTCCAACTTTAACAAATTTTCCCTTTTCAAAATCGCTCATATCTTTTGCAATCCTCTTTAATGTTTGGCTTGCGGCGTATTTCACACGGAACAGTTGTCTGTTCGCTAGCGGATATTCTTGCCGGATTCGTTGCCAGCACAGCAATTTTTAACAACTCAGGGTTCCAACCGTTTTATTTCCTCGACTTTATCAAAATCACTGTCATAACTTAAGATTTCTTTTATCTTGTACTTTTGCATGTAAGCTACACATATGGCGTCCTCAAAGTCTATATTGCTTGAAGCGTAGATATTTAAAGCCATAACGTAAAGTTGTTTTTGAGAAATCCTGAGTCCGTTAAGATTTAAAATCGGAAGAAGTATCGAACAAATCTCGTCTCTTGGCAAATTATAAAGCTTGGAAGAAGAAAGAACATAAACCACCTCCGCAATAACTGCTTCGCATGTTGCAATTTCCATATCACCGTTTTTTACTTTTTGAAACAAATCATAGCAGCGCGCTGCCTTTTTGGGATCATCATTAACCAAGTAGCGAAGAATTATATTTGCATCTAAAAATTTCACTTTCCCATCTCTTTAATAACTTTTTCAACATGCTCTTCTATAGCAATTTGTTTAAGTTTTTTAAAATCTTTAACTTTGTGTAATGGTTTTACAGCGCCGTAGGCAGTCTCCAATGTATATTTTGCCGAAGTTAGTCTTATATTATCATTATCAATCTTAAAAATAACTTTATCTCTTATTTTGAGACCTAAAAGATTTCTAATCTCAAGCGGTATTGTAACCTGACCCTTTTGAGTAACAGTTCTCATAATCTCTTTCATAATATAATTTGCCTCATTACTTATTTTATAATAATTACTTTATGTTATAAGTATTACTATATGTCAATAGTAATGATTATGCAATTAACGTTATTTTTTTTGCCAATATTTTTAACTAATAGAATTGCGCGCCCGCCCTGTCCAGATAATTTCTGATGAACAATTAGCTAAAATGATCTTATAAAAAAAATTTTAAGCTTAATTTAAAAAAATAATTCACTAAAACTGAGTTATTCAGCAAAAACTAAATAATTCTCTATAAATGTAATGCCCTTTAGAAAAAATTAATTCATATAATCATAACAGTAATTATATATTTATGCAAATACATATATAATTACTAATAATGCAGGAATACTTAAATGCTGCAACTTTGAAGCTTCACCCTCTAGCCTGCCATATATAGCAGAAGATTGCTGTTTAAAATCAAACTTTCCTTGATAAGCCATAAATATAATAGTAAAATTTTGGTTTAAATATAAATGGCCACCGTAAAAATAATCCTGTCTTTTGATATATTCATTTAGAAATATGTGATTATACTGCAGATACAGATATAGAATAATATATAATTCGAGAAAAATAGAGGTAATAATATGTCAATTTTTTTAACACCCCTTAATACTGGAAAGCTAAATTTGTTTAACCGACTTGTTATGCCCCCTATGGCCAATGATAAAGCGACTGCAGAAGGAAAAATAACAAGTGAACTGATAAACTACTACGATGAAAAGTCTAAAGGTGGATATATTGCACTTCTTATTGTTGAGCACAGTTTCATCACCCTGCAAGGTAAAGTGAGTAAAAATCAGCTGTCAATAGCTGACGACAGTGTTATTGATGGCTTAAAAGAATTAAATGACTTAATCCATAAAAATGGTTCTAAAACCGCAACTCAGCTAAATCATGGCGGGAGTGCTGCATATATAGACCCTGACAGAGTCATCGTTGGTCCTTCCGCCGTTTTACATCCTATAAAAAATACTATGCCTCTTGTGCTGACAAAGGAACAGATTAGTATAATTATTCAAGAGTTCAAAGATGGGGCAATCCGCACCCAAAAAGCCGGCTTCGATGCCGTGGAAATTCATTCTGCCCATGGTTTCCTATTGAATCAATTCTACTCACCCATTACCAATAAAAGGACGGATGAATACGGTGGAGATATCCATGGAAGAATTCGTATTCATATTGAAATTATTAAAGCAATCCGCGCTGCCGTTGGCGAAAATTATCCAATTTTACTTCGGCTTGGAGCCGGGGATTATATGGAAGGTGGAAGTACTGTAGCAGACAGCATAATTGCTGCCAGGGAGTTCGAAAAAGCGGGAGTAGATATTTTGGATATCTCAGGCGGCATGTGTCATTTTAAAAACCCATTTTCCACGCAGCCCGGATATTTTTTAGACACAACCGAGCCAATAAAAAAAGCTGTTTCCATCCCTGTTATTTTAACTGGCGGAATTATTGCCCCGCAGCAGGCAGAGGATTTTTTGTTGAAAGGGGCTGCAGATCTTATAGGTGTTGGCCGGGCTATTTTAAAAAATTCAGACTGGCCTAATGAAGCAGTTGAATACTTTCAGGCATTTTAGATAATGATATCTTAACAACAGATTTTAAGATCAAAATTTACCTGTTAATGTGTTTGTTTTGATTCATATTTTTAACACATAGAATTATGTGCCTGTATTGTCCAGATAATTCTCTATAAATATAATGCTCTCTTGAAGAAACTTCAGGAAGATGCGCCGGCAAATCATAATTACTTTTTTATTTAATCAGAATATCTATTCGATATTGCGATGCCTTTTTTCCATCTCACTAGCTGAAATATTCATATTCTTTTGCAGAAGCAGAATTATGATATCAAACAGCATGAAAATATGCTGCTCAAACAGGCTGCCCATAGGCATTACAGACTTTACCACTCTTTCGTCTGTG
This sequence comes from uncultured Actinomycetota bacterium, assembly GCA_964398155.1. Lineage (GTDB taxonomy): Bacteria > Actinomycetota > Humimicrobiia > Humimicrobiales > Humimicrobiaceae > JAMDDL01. The sequence goes on from CAYNMO010000040.1 coordinate 5,691, forward strand.
CCATTATAGACAAAGGCAGGAACAAACAAGACAGTATCCGCCAGTTTAGCGCTATATCCATCAGGAGAACCTGTTATCATGCAAACCCTGGCACCAGTTTCTTTTGCTTTCTCAATAATATAATGCATGTGCCCTATTTGGCCGCAGCCATCAGTAATGATAAAAAGATCACCATCATACATGCCAGGCGCAGTGTCGTCCCATATCCAGTTTACCTGCTTTCCAAGATGCATAAGCCTCATCGCAAAACTTCGGGTAGCAATCCCTTCTCTGCCAACACCCATTAAAAATATCCTTTTTGCTGCTTCAACGTCAGCCATTAAAGCTGCTACACTGTCGAGCTCCTGCTTTTCAAATACTTCCCTGTGTTCCTCTACTATTTTATTGTACAGATATTCATATTCTTTTTTAATGTCCATTATTTACCCCTATTCTGATGGATAATTATAATACATCTCTTCAGGAAGAACGATGTCTGCAAAATTGCCAAGTTCAAATGTAAAATGAAGCTTTTCCTGTGTATCAAAATTGACAAATATATCTTCTCGTAAATGTCCTGAAAATGTTGTTTTTATACCTGCCTGCGCATATTCCTTTATTTTTTCACTGAACATGTCATTGGAAATCTTTTCCTTAAAATGATGAAGTCCTCCACCTGTTTTCTTTAAAATATCATCATAAATTGTAAATCCATAACATGGCTGCACTATTTCAATCTGGGTATTGCCAAACATGGAGACTGCACAATAATATTTAAAAGGCCCTTCAATTTTCTTGCCATCAAGCATTGCATCAGTTATATTTTCATCTGATAGTGTGATAACTTTCCATGGGCCAACTTTGAGAATTTCCACCCACTCTTTAAGTGTTTCTTTCAGGTCCGGCGTTACCAGGCATATCTGGCATATCTGCCTGTTTTTGTTGTAATCTGTTAATTCCGCACAATTCATCATGAGTTTAAGCTCCTTTGCAAAAAAATTTATTAATAGCTAAATTCAATAACTTATTATATATCTTTAGGGCTAAAATTAGCAGTAAAAATGGTTTAAGATTATGTTTGCATTGACAACAAAGAGCCAATGCCATATTCCAAATGATTTGATTAATAAAATTGATAAAAAGTGTTAGAATAATAATAATATGAGTGGACTTTTTGGAATTATTTCATCAAAAGACTGGCCGTATTCAATCTTAAGATTACCCGCTGCATTCATGATATTTCTACTTCTCAGTTTAAATCTAAATTTATTGAGGAACTTCCTAAGTTAAAAGGCAAAAAGGGAATTGGTGTCATCAGTGATTTTGATTCCCAGCCAATAATTATCTCCTGTTCCTTTGGAAAGTTTGCTGTTGCAACCTCCGGTCTTCTGCGTAATAAAAATGAACTGGCAAAAGAGATCATGCGCGAGGGTGGAAGTTTCTCCGAAATGAGCAGTGGTATGATTAATTCAACGGAAGTAATTGGCAAGTTAATTGCCAGAAAAAATAATATTGTCAGTGGCATAGAAAACGTTTTTAGCCATATTACCGGTTCTATTTCTTTGCTGGTTTTAACCAAAGATGGAATTTATGCTGCCAGAGATATCTCTGGTAAAACAACATTAGTCATCGGCCAGGATGAGAATACTTTAGCTGTAACCTCGGAAACATGTGCTTTTCCTAATTTGGGGTTTGAGCCCATACTGGAATTACAGCCAGGAGAAATTGTTCTTATAACTAAAGATGGCTTAAAAAAAGAAAATAATAAGTGTAAAAATGGGAAAGTATGTTCTTTTCTATGGATCTACACAGGCAATCCAGCTTCTTCTTATGAAGACATTAATGTCGAGAAGGTTAGAGAGAATAGTGGAGCCAATCTGGCTAAAGATGACAAAATCAAAGCTGATATTGTAAGTGGCGTCCCTGATTCAGGAACAGCACATGCTCTGGGTTATTCCATGTTTTCAGGAATTCCCTACCGCCGCCCGCTGGTTAAATATACCGATGGATATGGCCGAAGCTACACACCGCCATCACAGGAAATTAGAAACAATGTGGCAAAATTAAAATTAATACCTATTAAAAGCGTTATTGAAGGGCAAAGAATTGTTGTTTGTGATGACTCTATTGTCCGTGGAACTCAGCTAAAAAATCAGGCCATTGAGAAACTCTGGCGCAATGGAGCAAAAGAGATCCATGTTCGTATTGCCTGTCCTCCATTGATGTTTCCCTGCCCTTATCTTTTATCGACACGGACAAAGACAGAATTAGTAGCCAGAAGAGTTATCAAAAAAATCATGGGCAAAGAACAGTTGGATATTAAAGCTTTTCTTGATGATAAATCACCTCTATATCAAAAAATGGTTGATACTATTCAAAAAGAACTGGGTGTAACCTCACTTAAATATCAAACCATTGATGATATGGTAGCGGCAATCGGCTTACCCAGAGAAAGACTTTGTCTTTATTGCTGGGACGGCAAAGAATAAGAATTTAATTAACGTGCTATAAGAATTAAACTGATTCAAGCAATTTTTTAGTTGTTTCATAGCCTTCTTTAATAACCCATTCTGGATCTTTATCCCAATACGAAAGCCTAAAGGTCTCTATTGATACTGGACCTGTATAATTCATTTCCCTTAATGTGGTGATATAATTTTTCAACTCTATTGCTCCTTCGCCGGGGAACTTGGCTCTTCCTGTTTTATTGTCTTAGCCTCTTTAACTTTTTTAGTAACAAAAGCGGTTGCTGTATAGTTGGTTTGCAGCACCTTAAATCCTAAATTGCTTATTGCAAAATTAGTTGCAGCTTCTCTAACCTCTTTAGTTTTATCCACTACGCTTATACCTGTAACAAGTTTTGAAAAAATATCAATGATTATTCCATTCTGCCTGGTAACAACTTTTACCTGTGGATCTATAACATCTTGGATACTGGTTAGTCTTTCTCTAATTTGCATTGCAGAATTATTTAGAGTAACCATAGTTTTTCCTGATGGGTCAGTAGATATATTTGCAAGTTCTATTTTTTTTCTGGAAAATTCCAAGATAAATATTATCAGTGCAATAAACAAAACCAAGAAAAGAATACCTGTCGAAATATAGGGATTTAGGTTTGTGACGTAGTTTATGATGCTATTTGCCACTGTAGTCCACACAAAAAAGCTTACAAAGACATTAATTATAGCAACTATTGAAAATACCATTAGAACTAACATCGCTGTTGTCATTATTATTCTATTAAATACATTCATCTTTATCGCCCTCCTTTTATATTTTTTTAATTAATTCGTAAAGTCTAGTATTAAGCTTATTTGAGCTCTCTCCTGTAGACAGGAGTGATGAGAAAAAATAGAAGTTTTTTAAGTTAACCTCTTCTTATAATCTTAATATTTTTACCATTTTTGAAACCCTTATCTTTTAATTATTATTTACTAATTTTTTGCTTACTAAAATTTTTATTCATTTGTTAGTTTAATCCTGCAGCATAACAATAATAAGGGTGATATTGATAGTGTTTAAGGGTAGTGATGGTTAGTTTTAACCTGGTAATTCCACCAGTTTTTGTTTCAAAGCAAGATGGGCTGCTTCAATTCTTTAAGAAACAGCTAATTGGTAAAGGCTACACAATTCATGCAGATCAAGAATCTATGTTGTTGCAAGTTTTATACGATATTTGAGTTAAAATTTAATTTTCTTATAATATTTTGTTAAAAAATAAAGTAATATTGGTTTTCATTTATAGAATAGCTTAAACAATTTAAAAAAGCTTTACATGGCAAATCTAGACTTACGGATATGGAGGGTAAAATGCTTTTAAAAGATAAGGTTGCAGTAATTACAGGTGCAGGAAGAGGAATAGGAAGAGAAACCTCAATTGATTTTGCAAGAGAAGGTGCAAATCTTGTACTTGTCAGTAGAACAATGAGTGATCTGGAAAAGCTGGTAAAAGAAACTGAAAAATTCGGTATAAAATCAATTGCTATCGCAGCAGATGTCACAAAAACAGAAGATGTAAAAAATATATTTGACGAAACATTAAAAAAATTTAATAAATTGGATATCCTGGTAAGCAATGCTGGTATCCATTTAAGAAAATCAATCCCTGGCACTTCACTTGAGGAATGGGAAAACATGCTAAAAACAAACCTGACAAGCACTTTTCTTTGCTGCAGGGAAGCAGTTAAAATTATGATAGCCAAAAATTATGGCAAGATAATAATTGTTTCGTCTAAATCCGGCACAAAAGGTTCAGCATCCCAAGGTGCATACTGCACTACAAAATTCGGGCAGCTTGGTTTCATGGAAGTGCTTGCCGATGAAGTAAAGGACTACAATATTAATGTAAATGCAGTACTTCCAGGCGCAACAAACACTAAACTTTTAAGGGATTCATATCCGGAGATTAGTCATAGTCTTTTGATAAAACCTGAGCAGATTGCAACTGTTATAACGTTTATGGCATCAGAAAAATCAAGTGCAATTAAAGGATCAGCTATTCCGGTTTACAAAGTGCAGAATTTAAATCCTGATTAGTTACTGGTGATTAACTCAGTTTTTAGCTAATTATTTATTTAAATTAAGCTTAAAATATTCTCAATTAGACCATTTTAGATAGTTATTCACCAAGAACTAATTAAGCTTTCTTATTATATTTTGGTCTACAAGGGTATTTTATCTAGATATAATTATCTCATGAGTAATAATATCCAAAGACTTATAAAAATAGATACCAGTCATTCTTCTTTTCTTTGGGGAGCCAGGAGAACAGGAAAGAGCCACTGGATAAGGCACAACTTAAAACCTGAAGATATTATCTTTATTGCTTTGCTGTAAACAGATATTTTTTCTGAATATGCTTCCAGGCCATCTTTTAAGTAACAGTTAAAAACCACTTCATCTTCATCACCGCCTAAAGATAAATAAACAAAAGCCCCTAATTTCTTAGGGGCTCATATATCTGATGGATTATTGGAAGGATGGCAAGCCCTTCATTTCTGGTAACTACTAAAAGTAGCGCGTAGAGAACCTTTTCTACCTCAATAATCCGTAACTGTTTACACTAAATAAATCTACAGTGTTTCTGTTAATCTAATTTTCAGGCAACTTTCCCACATTTAGGGCTAATTTTTTCTCTTCGGTTTTTACTCGTCTTTCAAGTTTTTTAATATCTTCGGAAGGGGGTAAAGCCTCCGGTTTAATTCCTCTTTTCCCTAACATATCACGAACGCTTGAGTTATTTTGAATATGCTCTCTTGTTCGCTCTCTTCTCCATTTAAATCTTCTTCAGTTACGTTATGATTAGTCATTTCAGCTGCCAAATTTTTTGCCGCAATTGTTAATGTGGGCAAAAAATCAGCTAATGGCCTATTATCCTTTATGCCAAGTTTGCCTTTCATGTCACTGGTATTTTTGCCACCAAACAAAGCTTCATCACCTTTTGAACGTATGCGCCCGAACCCTGCATCATCAACACCCCGCTCATAAATATTTTGAGACAATTGCTTTTCTGATTCCTTTAATTTACCTCTCGCATCCATTCTTGCAATTAAACTCATTCTATCTTCTATAAGCTCTTGCTTTCTTGTTTGCAATGCAAAATAGCTTTGAGCAAATGCTATTTCTTCTTTCCTGGGGTCACCATTTTGTGCTGTTAAATAACATGCATATCGAGTGAGCATATAGTCTTCAATTTCTCGCTTACCACCTTTACCTATCTCGATCATTTTCGTGACCTCACGAAAATGATCAGATGGATCAAAACCGGTGTTTTTGCAAGATTCTATTGCTCTATTTATAGCCACAATAAAATTTTCCCATCTCTCGTAACCCAAACATTCTTGCAATTGTCTTGCATACCAAAATTCAACATTGTTTTCAGTATCAACATTTGATATTTCATCAAAGGTTCTATGCAGTTTCTTTAAATTTGAATTAAGCATTTAATACCTCCTAAAAATGATCATATTTTTACGTTCCATCATTACTGACAATTTCTTTTAATATCACCGCGACAGAAGCTCTTTTTGCCAGGGTCATATTGCTTTTATGTTCAAAGGTTGAGATATATCCCAGGAACTCCATAATTAACTTGCGGCCGTTCCAATCATAGGTCGGGACTTCATTTTTAAGCCAGTTTTTTGACTGTTATATAATCAATTAAATTTTATTTATTGTCTCCAATAATTCTTTTTAAATATAATTCTACTCTTCAAAAAAATAATTTATATAACAATAGCATTAATAACATATTTATGCAAATACATAAATAGAAAAATAATTCATTTATTTCATTTTGCTCCCCCAATAATCTTACTAATTGCTAAATTCCACTAGTTTTTTATAGATTTCCGGGCTGGTGCGGGCAGTAAAAGATTGGCCATCTTTTAAATAACAGTTAAAAACCACTTCATCTTCATCACCACTTAAAGACAGATACCCTGCAAGAAAACCGTCAAGTCCTGCAACTGAGCCACCTATTATTCCGCCTTCTAGTGGCGTCAGGCAGCTCTCCAAGCGCTGATAGTGAAATAATTCTCATCGTTAAAGCCAGAAAATAATCTTTTTCCGCATCCTGTAAAGAGTAGCGCAGTACTTTCTTGGCAATATATTCCAATTTTTCTCTTGAAATTAATTCTAATTTCATTTCACCTGCTCTTCCAGTATTGAATCATAGTAGATCCGCCACTTTTTATTAAACTTCTTTGCATTTGAAAACATTTTAAAGGTGGGAATCTTTTTATCAATTAATGTTGAGTATATATAACTCGAATCTCTGTTTGCCAAATCGAGCAAGAAACCAAAAGAGCTTGCTGTTACTTTTGAATAGTATTGTAGATTATTTTTAAACCAATCCCTGCTAAAATCATCATAATTATTCTGTAAACTTTCCAATACAAGGCTTACTGAATTAATTGTGCGGTGATACTCCAGTAAATCCAGAAGTGCCCGTTCTTTTAGGGCAATTCTTGCAATACCGCCATCAACACTTTCTTCATTCCAGCCAAAATAATTTTTATCTTTTATCTTGATATACTCATAAACATTTTCTTCATTTTTTTTCTGAAGATATTGTTTTTTACTTATAGACCTATAGTTTCTAATACCCTGGTCAAATAGCCCATGAAACTTTAATGCAGCTTCAAAAGATACAAATGATTCTTCCCCAATCAAATTGGCAATTTGGTAATTTGATATTGAAGTAAATCCGAAACTTCCTATTTTTGAAATATAGTAAAGTTCTCTTCTTAATTTTACCAGCCAGCCTTCTTTTAATAACTTATGTATTTTATCATTTTTATTCTTATAGCCCCCAAGAAGCTCGTTAAGCTGGACATTAGTAATTATCCTGCCAAACTTAACAACAGCCATCTCTATAATCTCTATTTTTTGTAATGTTTTATTCATAATAGTTAATATGCATAATAGCATATTAACTATTATGAAACAAATACTTAAATTTATTTATATCGCTTATGTCTTATATTTATAATTCGTTTCTCTCCACCTTCCTTTTGAACTATTTGAATTTTTAGAATAGTTGGATTTTTCTCAATTCACGGCTTTTAAATATTTCTTTAAGATGATAGTTGGTGGGATGGAAGCTAAAGTATCACAATTCTTTATATTTCCCTTTTTGGTCTTTATTTACTAATATAATGTTCTTTTCGGCTTCAGCTAACCTTAGCAGATCTTCTGTAAATCCCGAACGTGAAAACAAAATATAATATTCTTTTCTGTTTTTCTATTTCCCATTTGACAAACGAGCTTTTCCCTTTAATTAGTCTACTTTTAAGTAGTCTAATATAAAGTAGACTCATGAAAAATCCATTCAGCCAGTTTTTCTTTCTGCAAGATCTCCTTCAATATATTGATGGATCATTCCAGAAATCAAAGTTTGATATGGGATACCCTCTTTTCTATAGCTTTTTTTTGAATTCCCCTATAATCATACTCATGCAGGCGAATAGTGATTCACTTGTTTTCCCTGAAGGTGGTTTCAGCTATTATTCTTATTTCTTTTAACTCTACTTCCGAAGGATGATTTGCTTTTATATGCCCTTTCCCGTATGCGTCCAGAATCTTTTTTTCTTCATTATCTAATTTCATTTTTTCCTTCTATTTCTTTTTATCGGACCAAATTTTGGCATTATACTGCTATTTTTTTAATTATTAACTCAATACCGTTAACTTTTGGAACAGATAGATTTCTTGATATTCTAAAAAATAACCATTCTTCCAAAACTTCTTCTAATTCTATTTTACAGGTTTCAATGTCTTTTGTGTTGGCATACACTCCGTCAAAACCAGGAATTTCACCATAACAGGAATTTTCATCCTGCAAAATTTCAAATCTTGCTTCAGCCATTGCACTTTTTATATATTTTGTAATCATCTATAAATATTTTTTGTTTTTTAAATTTTAAATAATTTTTGCATAAATATTTTAATTCTAAAAATCGTACTTTTGAGCTATCCGGAATTTCCGGATAGCTGAGTTTTCTATTAGCTCATTACTTTTCAAAAATATTTTGCTCATGTTAATCTGTAGCGCAG
>CAYNMO010000041.1:0-14223 GCA_964398155.1 uncultured Actinomycetota bacterium
TTATAGGTAAATAAAATTAAAACATGTCAAGCTTCAGAAAATTTTTCATGACTCTTGTGGAAATTTAAACAAATTGACCATTTAAAGCAATTATTTTGCGCATAGATTATTTACAGCCTTTATTAGGAGGGATAATCCTCTTCAGTCACTGTAACAGTATAAATATATCTCATCTCAAATTCGGGAGAATTAATAAAATAATCTATAACGTAGGATTTTGACAGGCCGTTATTTAAGCCATCTAGCCAGGCGGCAGATCCTGTTGCATCTGGTGCTCTGTGGAACAAGCCATCATATAGGTAGATGATGAATTCCTCATTGCTTAATGTTGCAATTTTAGCCTGGATATCTGCTCTATACATGACATTGTGAGCCATATTCTTGGCTGCACTCAGAGCATCGGCTGAGCTGCTATAATTCTTTTCTATGGTGATTGGTTCATTAAACGGGCTGCTGATTATGGAAGTATAAGAATAAGTAACTGGGTCGCTTCGAGCAAAAATACTTCCAGGAAAAGCTAATAATGTGACTGCGATTACGGTAATTAAAACGATTAGAAATAAATTTCTCTTTTTCATAATTAACACGCTTTCTTATTATCAATATAATTTTATTGTAATTATATTATTATATTTATACAAAATTATTAAAATTAATATTATTTATTTTATTAATATAAATATTTATCTTTATTTCAATATTGAGTCGTCTGATCTAAGTAAATCTCCTTTGAACAATTCCTAAAAAACTGCAACAGGAAGAAATTGATCTTGCATTGTATTAAAACCTGGTCTATTTGTTTGTGTAAGTCGTTGAAAATAAACAGAAGAAAAGTATTTTTGTTTATTTATGTTCAACTTTACTGAAGCACAGCTCTGATTGAATTTGTAAGGATTTATCGGGCCTCTTTTTTATGTTCTACTCTATAAGGCATAGCTCTAACCGAAATAAAAAGATTAATAATGCTTTAGCTCAGGCGGTTTCCTTTTGCGGTTAGAACGGCTCTGACTGTAATAAGCAGGATTTTTAAATCATTTGGCAGGGAAAATTCATCGATGTATTTTTTATCATATTGAACTTTTATGGGTATTAGCAGCTCGTCTCTTCCGCTGATCTGGGCAAGACCAGTAATACCGGGACGCATGATGTCAGCTTTCTCCTGTTTTCTTAGAGCAATGAGTTCTGGCTGGTTATAGAGAGCTGGGCGCGGACCGATAAAGCTCATCTGGCCTTTAAGAATATTTACAAGCTGCGGAAGCTCATCTATGCTTGTGCGCCTTAAAAATCTTCCAACGCCGGTGATTAAGTCTGCTGGATTTGACACTCTGTCTGTTGGAATATCAGGGGTTCCTTCCTTCATAGTCCTGTACTTATAAATAGTAAAAAAGCCGCTGTTTATTCCAATTCTCTTCTGCGTGTAAATTACTCTTCCGCGTGAGTCAAGTTTAATTAGAATAGGAATAATTATCCAGAGAGGTATAAAAAGGATTAATAGAATCAGTGAAAAAAATAAGTCCAGGCACCTTTTAATAAAAAGTTCAAATTTCCGCAAAATACCAGGCTCCCTTACTGCACGTCGTAATCTTTATCATATCCCTTGACTTTGTTAAACCACATTTCATTTTCCTCAAAATCAGGGACTATCTTTCTAAGGTCTTTAAAAAGTGCCACATAATCAAATACCTGTATTTCTTTTTCAATATTAAAAAGAAGGTTGATTGTTTCATCTTTTGATAATTTACCATTTCCATTTGCTCTTGCTTCGCGGATATGGGTAAACTCAGTTGGGATAAGCTCTTCATCTTCGGATGTAAGTTCCTCATTAAGTTTTTCGCCTGAGCGGGGACCTGTATAAATTATTTCTATATCTTTTCCCGGTTCCATTCCATAAAGTTTTATCATATTGGTGGCAAGATCCAAAATATTAAACGGCTCTCCCATGTCAAGGACAAATATTTCCCCTCCCTGACCTATAATGGATGCCTGGATAACGAGCTGGGCTGCCTCGGGAATAGTCATAAAGTATCTTTTCATTTCGGGATGGGTTACCCTCACTGGGCCTCCGGATAATATCTGCTGCTTAAAAATTGGGACCACACTTCCCTGGCTGCCAAGGACATTTCCAAAACGGACTATCATGAACCTGGTATCTCCTGTTTTTGAGAGGGCCTGAAGATATTTTTCTGCTAAAAGCTTTGATATGCCCATTACATTGCTTGGTTTTACTGCCTTGTCTGTTGAAAGCATTACAAATCTTTTAACACCGAGCTCTATTGCAAGTTTTGCAAGAGTTTTGGTGCCTACAAAATTATTCTGGATTGCTGCTTCCGGATTTAACTGCATAAGGGGAACATGCTTATAGGCTGCAGCGTGAAATATAATTACGGGTTTATAGTGTTTTATGACATCTCGCATTATCTCTCTGTCTTTTATATTTGCAACAATAGGAATGGCGGTGGAATAATAAAATTTTTCACTGAGCTCTTTTTCAATAAGAAACAGTGCGTTTTCTGTATGGTCAACAAGTATCATTTTTTCAGGATTAAACCTTGCAACCTGCCTGCATAATTCGGAGCCTATGGAGCCGCCGGCCCCGGTTATAAGGATAACATTGTCTTTTATTTCTGCTACTACTGCGGGTATTTTTATTCTTATGGGTTCTCTGCCCAGAATATCTTCTATCTCAATGTCTCGGACCTGGTAAAGATAAACTTTGTCATCAATTACTTCATATAAGCTTGGGAGTGTTTTGCATGCTACTCCCTTCTCTTTTGCCCGAAGGGCAATATCTTTTCTCAAGCTTCCCGCAGCAGAAGGAACAGCTAAAATAATTTCATCTATTGCATATTTTGAGATAGCACTCTCAAGCTTTGCTGTTGTGCCAAAAACTCTTACGCCATGGATCTGTTTGCCTATTTTTGCCGTGTCATCATCGAGAAATCCTATTGCCTTATACTCACTGTTTGACTGCCTTATAATCTCACGAACTATCATCTCTCCGGCATCACCCGCACCTATAATTAACACTCTTTTTTTTCTGGATTTTGCATTTCCAAATTTAAGCTCATTAAAAAACCTTCCGGAAAATCTTGAGAGAGAAATAAGGATAAGGGTCATGATAAAATCAATTATAAAAATACTTCGTGGAAAATATGGAAGAGAAAAATTAAAGTTAAGACCTAAAAAACCTATAGGATATCCAAGTATATAAAAAACAACTACCATTAAAAGCGAACTTGAAGCAACAGCCTCTGCAATTGCTATCATGTCTTTTACTGAGGCGTATTTCCAGATACGGCGGTACATGCCAAAACTCCAGAACATCAATAGCTTTGCAATTACTATGACTACAATATATGAAACGAGAGCTGTGCTGTATTGTGAAACAAGGACATCTCGCCCCTGAAAGTCTATCTGGCCTCTAAGAAAGAAGGAAATAATGAAGGAAGAAAAAATGATGACTATGTCAAATAAAACCTGTATTAATATTTTAAAAGAAAATTTGTTTTTCATGAAAATATTATAGCATAAATAGGACTTCTAATTTATATTTTCCAGATAATCCTTGCCAATAATAACTACCAGATCCGAAGAAGACTTATAGGCAGCCCAGTCGGTGTCATTGTATAAAACAAGTTCGTAGCTGCCAAGAATAAGGGCAAGCTGCTCTGCTTTTACCAGAGTATCTGATTTGTATAGAATAGTTGTTTTGATGAAATTAAAATTCTGGGCGTTTGAGGCTGTATCAACCTTATATTCATATTTTTTGAGCTTGTCCATAAACTTGGTTGCTGCCCCTGCAACGGCGTTTCCGTTAAAAACTTTAATGGTTGTGCTTTTTGCTATCTGCTTGTCAATTGTCTGGCCGACATTTATATTGATTTCAAGGGGTATTACTCCCTGTTCTGAGAACCAGGTTGTGCCTTCATGAACCATGTCGTATTGAAGAATATAGCGCCCAGGTTTTTGAGGGGCATTTAACTTCATGTCAACTACTGCCTGTTCATTATTTGAAACATCTGCAGGAAGAAGTCCGCGAACTCCGTCCCAAAGAACAACCTCTCCGGTATCTCTGTTAATCCAGTGACATCCAAGATCAATTCTGCCGACCTTTTTATAATGCTCCCAAAGGATAAATCCTGTATTTTTTACTGTAACCTGTGAGGTAAATTCCTGTCCTGGTTCAAGATAGAGCGGAGTCGAAGCGCTGTCATTATACTGGGCGGAATAGTTTACATCAAGAGTACAATATTTTTCAAGGGGCGGAACGCCCTGATAAGAAAACCAAGTAACGCTTTCCTTTACCAGGTCTATCTGCAGTATGTACTTTCCTTTTGAAGGAGGTGAGCTTATTTTCATATCAAATACGACTTCCTCCCCAGGATTTACAGCTGCCTGCGGGAGTACTGATCTTTTGCCGTCAAAGACTACCATTTCTTTAGTATCGAAATTAATCCAGTGATAGCCAAGAAAAACGGGAGTTGAGCCTGTGTTTTCCCACTTTATCGCTCCGGTGTTTTTTATTTTGACAATTACATTATATGTCATCCCGGTAGCAAGGGCATCGGGAATTGCTTCTGCATCAATTGAATATGTCGCATTATATCTGCTTGCCGGCTCTCCTAAAAGTATTCTCTGCCACATTGCCTTTGATTCCTCAAGATCGGGAATCTGGACGCTTATTGTCTTGTTTTCAATCCAGTCTGCATGAGTAGGGACTATTGCAGTCGTAAAATTACTGACACCAAAGGACAGGCCGGCTTTTGCATAACGAAGTATGGTAAGGAGATCAAGATCTGTTTTTGTGTTTTCAACAAGTATATTGAAATAATCAGGAATTTTACCAAGATACTGAGCGTTTAATTTTTGCTCCAGAAGTTTGGTAAATAAATACTGCTGTCTTTGTATTCTTCCAATATCAGCTAGTTCAGTTGAGCGGCTTCTTGAATACGCCAGAGCCTGCTCGCCGGTAAGATGATGCTCGCCGGCTGAGAAATTTGCTCCTGATTTTGCATCTATTAGTGGCCTCTCGACTGTAATATCAACCCCGCCAAGAGCATCTATGAGCTTTACAAATCCGTCAAAATCAATGGTCACAAAGTGATTTATCTTTGCATTAAGAAAACTCGAGACTGTCTTTATCATAAGCTCTTCGCCGCCAAAAGAATAAGCAGCATTTATTTTATCTTTGCCATACCCCTCTATATCAACAAGAGTATCACGTGGAATAGATAAAAGTGTTGCAGTTTTTTGTCCGGGATTAAGGTATAAAAGCATGATGGTGTCTGCCCTGCCCTGATCAATTGTTGTATCTCTTGAATCTCTTCCAAGCAATAATATGGATACCGGTTCTTCAATTGACTGAACGGGGGTCAGTATATTTTCTATCTCGGAACTTGTCATGGAGTTCATGCTGGAATTTGCCTTTATTATGTACCAATAGAACACACCTGCTCCGATAGCAGCTATGCCAAGAAGCGCAGCAAGAAATATTATAAGAATACGGGCATAAAGAGGAAGTTTTTTAAAGCTCTTCTTTCTACCGGGAACACCCTTATTAAGCTTTTGAATAATACTTTCTGATACTTTTATTGATTCAAGACCATCAAGGCCGGAGGATTCCAGGGACTTATTATCCAAATTGTCTGCCTTACCGGATGTGTTCCCTTCAAATTCTCTGTTTTCACCTGATTTATCTTTATCGTAGTTATTTGTTTTCACTATACAACTGCTTGTTTATCTGTTAAATTTTGCCTATAAAACGAACAGGCTGTTAATTTTATTTATTGGCTGTATTTAGTTTTATATTAACTTTTTAAAGTAACGGTCAAGCCATGATCCTTGCCATTTTAGGACACCCTGACTAAATTAAGCCCTGACAATAAACTACCTTTCATAAACCACATGTATTGTTTATTTCCTGAGCAGTTACTTTTAAAATTATATTTATATTTACGTCCTGACCATATACAACTTGTCTTAATTTAAGCTTTTATTTGAGAAAAAGCTTAAATTTTTAATTATTTATTAAAATTAATGAACATAAAATATTAATTATATAATATTTTTCATATCTTTTTAATATGCTTTTTTAAACTTGGCAAATTAAAAATATATTTTTGGTGCTTAAACAAATCCTGCGGTCACTTTTTGCCCGTATTTTAAACTTTAAGAGAGCATACATTAAAACCAAATCTTTCAAATTAGAGTCAGTCTGTACTGTATTTATCATTAGGCCTCTGTGGTTCACGGAGCATGTAAAAACCCTGGATTTTGTCCCACTGCAGGCTCCTAGCTGACTCTGATAATATCTGCACCAAGATTTCTTAATTTTTTGTCAAAATTTTCATAACCTCTTAAAATATGATTTATCTCATTGACTTCTGTTGTACCGTCGGCAATAAGGCCTGCCAGCACAAGTGCGGCTCCGGCTCTCAGATCTGTTGCGCTTACAGGTGCTCCTGATAACTTGCTTACTCCTGTTATTACTGCATGATGACCGTCAATTTTTATATTTGCACCCATTCTGTTTAATTCATCGGCATACATAAACCTGTTTTCAAATACATTCTCAGTAATTATGGATATCCCGGGTATTGTGCATAAAAGCACTGCCAGTATCGGCTGAAGATCTGTTGGAAAACCCGGATAAGGGAGTGTTGAAATGTATGTGGATTTTAAAATGGATTTTGATTTTTTAATGATAATTGTATTATTTTCCTTGTTTTCAATATTTACGCCTATGCCCTTTAACTTCTGGCAAAAAATTCCCATATTGTCCCATACTGCGTCTTCTATTTCCACTTTTTTGCCGCACAATGCGCCTGCTATTATGAATGTTCCGGCTTCAATACTGTCTGGCATAATCTCGTACTCGCAGCCTTTGAGCAAATCTGATCCCTCAATTGAAATGCTGTCTGTCCCTATACCCGATATTAATGCTCCGCATTTATTTAAAAAGTTTGCAAGGTCATTTATTTCTGGTTCCTTTGCTGCATTATTTATAGTGGTTTTCCCAGCTGAAAGGCAGGCAGCCATCATAATATTTTCTGTCGCCCCTCTGGATGGAAATTCAAGGTTGATTTCCGCACCTTTAAGCTGTTTTTTGGAGTTTTTTATAACACCGGCAGTAATTTTAGAATAAACATAACCGTGTTCTATTAAATTTTGTGCACCCATCTGTTCAAATCCCTTTAGGTGAAGGTCAATCTGGCGTGAGCCTATATTGCATCCTCCCGGTATTGCTACCTTTACTTCTCCAAATCTTGCAAGTAGCGGGCCGGCAACAAGAATTGAGGCTCTCATTTTTCTCACAAGCTCATATGGAGCTTCGAAGGATTTAATATTATCGGGATTTATTTCAATAATATTTTTAGTGCTGTCAATATTTATCTGAGCACCAAGCTGGCTTAAAACCTCTGCCATTGTCAGAACATCATCAATTATAGGAATATTTTTAAGGGTTGTTTTTCCCTGTGCCATTATTGATGCTGCCATTATTTTAAGTGCTGAATTTTTTGCGCCGCTAATTTTTACTTTTCCGTTTAAACTGCTGCCGCCTCTAATAATAAATTTTGCCATTATTTATCCATATTCATTCTGTTTTTTCTATAATAAAAAATCTAAAAAATACTTTATTAAAATCCTGCTCCGCATAAATTCAAACAAATAACAGTTAAGTTAACAGCAAATTTTAATAAAAACAAGAGGGTTGTGGTTTTAAAAAGTGCCGAGGTTTTTTAAAGCAGCTGTTGCCCTTGCTATTTTTTTTGTTTCTTCTGTAATTTCCTGGCTGATATTATGCTTTTTCCCAAGTTCTTCAAGCGCTTCTGATTTCTTTTCCTCGCTGGTAACCAGGGCAGACTCAGTAATAATATTTGCACTGTCTCTTACGAATTGAAAATAGCCTCTGCATACCGCAATCAGTACGGTTTCTTTTTCATTCATTATTTTAACTATGCCTATATCAAGAAAGCACATGATGGGTAGATGGCCAGGCAGTATACCAAGTCCTCCGCCTACTGAAGGGATTCCGACATAGGAGGCTTCGCCTTCATAAACTTTCAGCTCTGGTGTTACAATGCTGACTTTTATTTTTTTATTATCCATTTTATAAATCTGATTGTCTCTGTTTGCCAAACCATTATGTCAGGGAGACGTATAGTTTGGCATTACTTTTATATTCTTCTGACTGCCAAATCTTTGTCTCTCTGTCAATAATCCTTTTGTCAAACGATGCATGCCTTTGTTATTATTGTCTCTGCAGAACCGGAGCACTATAAAGTTGACTCCTTTATCTGAAATATTGCTTTGACTCATACTTTTATGTCAAACTGTGCGTCCCCGTGACAACTTTTATGTCAAACTGTGCGTCCCCGTGACAAACTGTGCGTCCCCGTGACATGGGGCTACATTTTGGCGGCTTTTTCTGTTACCTCTTCAAGTGTGCCGCTCATATAAAAGGCCTGCTCGGGGAAGCTGTCGCATTTCCCTTCAACTATTTCCTTGAAACCTCTAATTGTGTCTTCTAATTTAACGTATTTGCCTTTTCTGCCTGTAAACTGCTCTGCTACAAAGAAAGGCTGTGACAGGAATCTTTCGACTTTCCTTGCTCTTTGGACAGTAAGCTTGTCCTCTTCTGTTAATTCATCTATACCAAGGATTGCTATAATATCCTGAAGCTCTTTGTTTCTTTGAAGTATTTCCTGAACGCTTCTTGCAACATCATAATGTTCCTGACCGACATACTGTGGGTCAAGTATTCTTGATGATGAGTCAAGAGGATCAACTGCAGGATAAATTCCTTTTTCAGATATGGCCCTTGAGAGAACTACTGTTGAATCAAGATGAGTAAAAGTTGTCGCAGGTGCGGGATCAGTCAAGTCATCAGCCGGAACATAAATTGCCTGAACTGAAGTAATGGAACCTTTTTTGGTAGAAGTTATTCTTTCCTGCAGCTCTCCCATTTCAGTGGAAAGTGTTGGCTGGTATCCTACAGAGGATGGCATTCTTCCAAGGAGAGTTGAGACTTCCTGGCCTGCCTGCACAAACCTGAAAATATTATCTATAAAGAAAAGCAGGTCTCTTCCTTCATACTCCCTGAAATATTCAGCCATTGTAAGGCCTGCAAGTGCAACTCTTAGCCTTGCCCCGGGCGGTTCGTTCATCTGCCCGAACACCAGTGCTGTCTTGTCTATTACGCCGGACTGCTTCATTTCTATCCATAAGTCATTTCCTTCACGGGTTCTTTCCCCGACTCCGGCAAAAACTGAAAATCCGCCATGCTCGATTGCTATATTATGAATTAATTCCATAATAATAACTGTTTTACCTACTCCTGCTCCTCCAAACATTCCTATTTTGCCGCCTCTTACAAACGGGCATAGAAGATCAATAACTTTTACTCCGGTTTCAAATAATTCTGTTCTTGGCTCGAGCTCATCAATTCCCGGTGCCTGTCTGTGAATAGGGAGTTTCCTTTTGGCATTAACTTCGCCTTTATTATCAATTGCTTCTCCAAGAACGTTAAATATTCTTCCAAGTGTTTCTTTGCCTACTGGAACTTCTATCGGCGCTCCGGTGTCTATTACTTCCATGCCTCGCCTGAGTCCCGTTGTTGCTGACATTGCAACCGCTCTTACCTGATTGCCGCCGATGGACTGCTGAACTTCTGCAACGACATTTTCCTTAAATCCAGACATCTGGGTATCCGGCCTTTTAATTATTAATGCATTATATATAAAAGGAAGATTTCCGGGAGGAAATTCTATATCAAGAACAGGGCCCCTGATGCTTACAATTCTTCCCACACTGCTTTTACCTGATATCTCATCATTATTTTTATTTTCAAAAGCCATAAAATTACTCCACTTCTCGTTTTTATTTTAGTGCCTCGGCACCTGATACTATCTCTGCAATCTCGGTTGTTATCTGCTGCTGCCTTGCTCTCTGATACTTTCTGGTAAGATCTTTAACCATTTCATCAGATGAATCGCTGGCACTTCTCATTGCTGTCATTCTGGAGCCCGTTTCACTGGCTGTTGACTCAAGAAGAGCATCATAAATAACTGTGTATATATATTCCGGGATAAGAGATGACAGAACCTCTGAGGCAGATGGCTCAAAAATAAAATCAGTTATGCTCTCAACAGCTTTGTCTCCGTCTATGCGTATACTTATTTTTTCTTTAAACTCGGAGAGAGGTATTGGAAGAATCTGCTTTAAAAGCGGCTGCTGCTCCGCCGCATTTTTAAATCTTGTGTAAAATAACTCAACTCTGTCTACCCCGTCACTTAAATAACTGGCTATAAGGTCATTTGCTATTTCCCGGCCATCCAGAAATTTTGGATAATCAGAAAGGTTTTCATATACCTTTGTCAGCTGCCTGCCTGTATATTTAAAATGATTTTTACCTTTTGTCCCAATAATTGAAACCTTTACTTTTTTGCCGGCAAGCTCATACTCCTGTATTTTTAAGTTCATAAGCTTTATTATGCCTGTATTATAGCCTCCGCAAAGACCTCTGTCTGCAGTAATGCCGAGAATCAGAACACTCTCAAAATTATCGTGCTCTCTAATGAGAGGATTGTCCATAACTCCCGGAAAATGGGAGAGCTCTTCTATGAAGTCCTCCAGCTTCTCATAAAAAGGCCTTGCCTCAAATATCCTGTTCTGTGCTTTTCTTATCTTGGACGAAGCAACCATTTCCATGGCTTTTATTATTTTGCCCATTCCGGAAACGCTTTTAATTCTGTTTCTTAGCTCTTTGGTATCCTGCATTGCATTTAATTAAAAGTGTAAAAAATATTAAATTAACTGACAAAATTATTTTTGAAAGTTTCTATTGCTTCACACAGCTGCTTTTCAAACTCTACTGTTATATCTTTTGTCTCGTAAAGGCTTGCCATGAGCTCAGTTTTAGTGCTTTTTATATATGAAACAAGCTCTTTTTCAAAATTCTTTACATCTTTCATGGCGACATCATCAAGATATCCTCTGGTAAGCGCAAATATAACAATAACCTGCTCTTCTACGGGAATAGGCTGGTAAAGCTCCTGCTTTAATACTTCAACAGTTCTTTCCCCTCTTGCCAGCTGCTTTCTGGTTTCCTTGTCAAGCTCTGTACCAAACTTGGCAAAAGTTTCAAGCTCTCTAAACTGAGCCAGTCCGAGACGAAGCATGCCTGATACCTTTTTCATTGCTTTGGTCTGAGCGTTGCCACCAACTCTTGATACTGAAATTCCGGCATTTATTGCGGGTCTTACTCCAGCATTAAAAAGATCACTTTCAAGGTATATCTGGCCGTCTGTTATGGAAATAACGTTTGTGGGTATATATGATGAAATATCCCCGGCTAAAATCTCAACAACCGGTATTGCCGTCAGTGATCCGCCGCCCATTTCATCAGAAAGTTTTGCCGAACGCTCAAGAAGCCTTGAGTGGAGATAAAATATGTCACCTGGGTAAGCTTCTCTTCCAGGCGGACGCCTTAATAGAAGAGATATCTGCCTGTAGGCAACTGCGTGTTTTGAAAGATCATCGTAAATTACAAGTGCATCCTGACCCTTATACATGAAGTATTCCCCAATAGCGCAGCCTGTATACGGCGCAAGATATTGGATGGATGCCTGTGCATTGGCAGGAGCGTTAACTATAACTGTATATTCCATAGCGCCGACTTCGGTTAATTTTTCCGCAAGACGGGCAATATTGGAAGTTTTCTGGCCTATGGCAACATATATACAAAAAACATTCTTGCCTTTCTGGTTGATTATCGTATCAACAAGAATAGATGTTTTACCTGTACTTCTGTCCCCTATTACAAGCTCCCTCTGGCCTTTGCCGATGGGTATCATGCTGTCTATTGCTTTTATTCCGGTCTGAAGAGGCTCCTTTACCGGCTGCCTGTTTATAACACTTGGAGCATTAAATTCGATTGGTCTGAATTCATCTGTTTTTATACTGCCTTTATTATCAAGAGGTTTTCCAAGAGGATCAATAATCCTTCCGAGCAGGGCTTCCCCGACAGGAACTTCAAGTATTCTTCCTGTGCATCTTACTGTAGTTCCCTCTTCTATCTCGTTGGACTCGCCAAGTATTATTGCGCCGATCTCGCTTTTATCAAGATTTAATGCCTGACCATAAATTCCGCCTTCAAATTCAAGCATTTCACCTGAAAGAGCTTTTGAAAGCCCTCTGATTCTTGCTATACCGTCTCCTGCATCAATTACGGTTCCAATTTCTTCAAATCTTGCCTCTTTTTTGTATTTGTTTATTTCAGAGCTTATTAACTCTGCTATCTTATCAGTCCTTATTGCTGCTGACAAATTCTTCACCCCCAAGTTCCAATGAGTGCAGCTTTAGTTTTAAATCATCTATTTTGCTTTTAACACTTACATCTATTATTCTGTCGCCTATCTTAATTAGAAGCCCGCCGATAATATTTTTATCGACCACATTTTTAAGCCTGACGTCAAGATTTGTTTTTTCATCAATGCTTTTCTTTATTTCTTCCATTAGTTTGTCGTCGAGCCTTATTGCGCTTACAACTTCAACAAGAATTTGTGTTCTCATCTTATTTACAAGCAGGACAAACTTATTGTAGATACCCTCAACTGACTCAATAATGCCAAGAGTTATCATGGCTGCCATGGCTGCCCTTATTGCATTTGAGCTGCTCTCGCTAAAAATCTTAAAGGCAGTTTTGATTTTATCAGATGTTTCTATTGAAGGATCGGTCAGATATTTTTTGAGATCAAGATCGTTTACGACAGCATTTTTTAGCTGCCTGAATTCTTCCTCAAAACCATCCAGGACATTTTCTGCTTCTGCAATATCAAGAAAACACGCTGCATAATAATCAGTTTTATTTTTAACTTCTCTTGACTCGCCGTTAATTATCAAGGAATCGTTTTTACTGTTCAACTGCTTTCCCTACCTCTTGCAAACTTTCTTCAATTAATTTTTTGTGTTCTTCCTCTGACAGGCTTTTGGAAATTATTTTTTCTGTTGTCAGCATTGCTATATCAATAATTCTGCTTTTAACTTCATTTAAAGATTTTTCTTTTTCCCTTTTTATTTCCTCAAGGGCCGAATCAAGCATCTGTCTTGATTTTTCATGAGACGCCTCCAGCATTTCTTCCTGAGCTTTTCGGGACGCCTGACGACCTGATTCAACTATTTCTCTGGCTTCCTTCTTTGACTGCTCAAGCAATGCCTTCTGCTCATCAAGGTATTTTATGGCTTCATCCCTTTGTCTGTCTGCTTCGTCAAGATTTTTTCTTATCTCATCCTGCCTGGCACTTATCATTTTGTTTACAGGCTTAAAAACAAATTTCCATAAAACAAAAAATAATATAAGAAAGCAGATAATAGCCCAGAATATGGTGCTTGTCATCGGGTTTAATATTTTTGATAATTCTTCCACCCTTAAACTTACCTTTCTCTTTTAAAGCGCTGTATTAATACTATGCTACAAATATAAGCAGGAATGCGACTACAAGAGCATACAGAGAAATAGCTTCCGCAAAAGCAATTCCAATAAACATGGCTGTCTGTATTTTTCCTGCTGCCTCAGGCTGTCTTGCTATTCCTTCAAGAGCTTTACCCACCAGATTACCTATTGCTATACCGGGTCCTATTGATCCGATTCCCATACAAAGGCCTGCTGCAAGTGCTGCCATCGCTTTTGGGTCCATTTATGTTCCTCCTGTAATATTATTTATTCTAAAGTATTGCTTTATTCTAACTATATTATTTCTTTTAAACTGTTAATGCCTTAAATGCCAGACAATAAAACTTTTTTTCTTAAATCCTGCACAAGGTTTTTGTAAATGTTCTTACTCTCTTTCTGCCTTGCAAGTCTAAAACGTCAGGCTTTTTAATAAATTTATTTTTACCTGTCTATGTTTTTAAAATAATAATTAATGTGATACTTCTAGTGCATCGGGTTTTCTGCATTACCAATATACATTGCTGAAAGAACAGCAAAAATATATGCCTGAATGGCTGAGACAAAGATCTCAAAAGCCATCATGATTGTGACAAATGGTACAACAGGAACGGCTATCAGATAATTCTTAAAGTAAATTATCATGCTTTCAAGAACTATTATTATTATATGTCCGGCGAGCATATTTGCAGTAAGCCTCACAAACAGTGAAAGCGGCTTTGCTATCCAGTTGCTTAAAAGTTCTATAGGAAAAACTATAACATACATCCATG
>CAYNMO010000042.1:0-1657 GCA_964398155.1 uncultured Actinomycetota bacterium
GGAAATACCTATAATTCCGCATAATTTTCCCATTTTATCATGATACGGTTTTTTATTTGAACTCAGCCACCTGCTTCTCCCATCAGGCATTGAAATATTTTCTTCAATGTTTAATTTGGCACAATCTTTATTAATTACTTCCCTGTCACATTCGGCACATATTCCGGCAGTTTTCCCGGCATAAAGATCGAAATCAGTTTTCCCTATAATATCCTCTGCTTTTCTACCAACAAAATTTGCATAAGCAGCATTTACCATTATAAATTTTAGGTCCGTGTCTTTTACATAAACAAGCAAAGTAATGCTTTCACATATTATTTCGAGCAGCTCATTTTTTAGAATTTTACTCATATCAAAATAATATATTTATTAATATTTAACCTTATTTTAGTGATATTTAAAATAATTCATATAGTAAAATTTATAATTTAAAAAATTTTTTTAAATAAAGATAAAAAACTCAACTGCTTGTTAAATATGCGATTATATTAAGAGTATTGTCAGGAAGCTCTGCAAGGCTGGCATTATAAATATCAGGATAAATAATCATGTTTTCTCTTGATATCTTTTAATTATAAGAGTTTAAGCCGCAGACTGAAAGTTTTTAATAAATAATCTGCGCTGCAATATACCTGGAATTTTAATAGCTAATTAAATTATTCCATTGTTATTTTTTAGTGGAGTAAATTTATTAACTCCACTAATGCACCAAATTATAAAAAATTTCAGGGAAGGCATCTGATTAACCTTCCCTGAAATTTAAGTCTTATCACAATCAGCAATTTTTTCTAAAATCGCCGATATTTAAAATTGATACTAAATTCTACTTTTACTTTTTTTCCTTCTCATTGAAAGCATTGTAATCATTGTAAGTCCTAAAACCAGCATTATGCTTCCTATAATTGCAAGATAAGAATTATCGCCGGTAAATGGCAGGGACTGAATACCCAAGACATCAATTCCACCAGTCTGAATACCAGCTACTGTTATTACAGGAGGAGGTGGAGGAGGTGTAACTGTTGAATTAGTAAATGATGGGTTAACTGTCGGAGTATTTCCGCTTAAGTTAAACGATGTATTAGCGCTGTCAACAAGAGCCCATCCTATTGGAACTCCATCTTCAGAAACTGTGTATGGCCCATAAGGTAATGGTGTAATAGTTATTGAAGCAGAAGCAGACCCAGCAGGGATTGTAATGGTATGAGTTGAAGTACCATAAGTTGTTCCGGAAAGTGTGAATGTAAATGTAACAGCTGCTGCCTGAATTGCATCAATATTTTTAGTAATTATTACAGTTCCAGAACCTCCAACACCAGGAGGTGTGTTTAAAACTGTAATTACAGCATTTTCGGCTGCTACAACAGTTACTACACCGCCTGCAACACTATAACTTGCAGTAAATGTACCGGTTGTTGTTTCAATTACAGTATAGAGACCAGGAACAAGACCTGTAATTGCAGGTGCTGAATTAGTGCCACCAGGACCAACATCAATTGAAGCAGTTCCTACTATGTTACCTCCTGCATCCAAAACATTAAAATCGAATGTTCCGGATAGAGTACCACCAGTAACTTTAGTTATTATTATGCCGCCAGTTTCAATATTTGGTGTATTTTCAAAAGCTGCAGCATTGGCTGGTGATGCAGGTGAAGTTGCA
>CAYNMO010000042.1:1757-5193 GCA_964398155.1 uncultured Actinomycetota bacterium
ATTTCCGCCAAGTATTGCTTTGTTGATTATGATACCTGCTGTTGTGACATTTGGTGTATTTTCAAAAGCTGCAGCATTGGCTGGTGATGCAGGTGAAGTTGCAGCAAGTACTGCTACTCTGTTTGCAGTATTTTGAGTAAATCCTGTTGTTGCAAGTTCTTCAACATAATAAGTTGTGCCTGCGATAAGGCTTGCTGATGTAAATGTTGTTGTTCCTGAAACACCATTGGTAATAGATATTGTAAGCGGAGAACCATTAATAGGAGATCCGCCTGATCCTGCGGCGTAAACGTTAAAACTAAACACGCCCGTTGCAGCATTTCCGCCAAGTATTGCTTTGTTGATTATGATACCTGCTGTTGTGACATTTGGTATTGTATACCCGAAAACTATATGGCTAATCGCATAATTTTTACCATTAGTTGAATTTAATGGAGTATAATTAGATCCACTTGTTGCGCCTGGACTATCATATGTGTAAAGCATATATCCATTTGACGCCTTCATCGCAACTATAAAAATTTTTGCATTTGATCCGCTAATTACGTTCCATTGGATTCCGATAGCCTCTGATCCACCATCTTTATAAAATACTTGAGTAATTTCTATAACGGGAGACCCGGAAGGATATTGTCCTAACGCAACATTGTTTCCATCAATTTCAAACCCTGACAGTCCTCCTGGTAAATTTTCTACCTTGTAATTGCCAGCCAGTTCTACAACGCTGTCAGCAGATAACGGTCCTGGCATTATCAGGAGCATTCCGCAGACTACAAAAACTACGGACAGAATGTACATGATTTTTTTTGATATTGATTTCATTTCTTTTCCTTCCTGTGACTTTAAAATTTATTATTAATTTTTACCCTTTTAAAACAAAAAAACCGACAAAAACTTACTTTATGTAAAAGTTTTAGCCGGTTACGCAATTTGCTCCTCTTTTCTCTTAGCGTCCAAACATCAAGAAAAGTATCAACGCATCTAAAATTATATTTTTAAATTTTCTAATCTATAAGATTACCCTGTTTCATAAAAATTAATATTTAAAACTAAAAATTTTATATCTATTAAAATGTTACTTAATAATAGTAATATAAATAAAATGCAAGAAAAATTTTGTTAATATTTTAAACAATTAGGGAAAAATATATAAAAATATGTATCTATTTTTACCTATATTTCATAATTGATATAAATAGTTTAATTTTGCATAAGAAGAATTAAAAAAGTCAGCAATGGAATAAAAACGTGCTTAAAATGGAATGTAAGTAGAAATAATTTAATTAATAATTTTAAAAGCAGTCAAATAAAAACAGAGTAAGTAATTGTGAATTGGACGCCTACATCTACTTACTCTGAATTTTATGATAACATCAAAAAATATTATTTTGCAACATTTTATAAAAAAAATTTATTTTTTGGGTACTTTGTAAAAACATATAAGTTCTTTAAATAAATTATCTCTTATTTATTTAAAAAAGTTTTTGCTTTTTAAATTACCTGATCTGACTTGTTTTTGTAAAGATTCTTAAAAGCAGAAACTATTTCCTCGTTTGTTGCCCCTGATGTAAATACTGCATCAAAGCCGATATTTTTCAGGGTGTCTATATCAGTTGGAGATATTGCTCCTCCAATTACATATGCTTTGCCGTCTTTAATGCCTTCTTTTTTTGCCTCATCAATAAGATCAGCTCCAAGTGTAAGATGTGCTCCTCCAAGTGAGCTTACTCCTATTATGTCTGCATCTTCCTGGACCGCAGCCTTAATTATCTCTTCAGGCATTGAGTTGCCAAGATAAATTACTTCCATCCCTGCATCTCGAAGTATTTTTGCCACTATAAAAACTCCCCTGCTGTGGACATCAAGCCCGAGTTTTGATAAAAGAACCTTTATATTGCTTTTTGCCATAATAAATCCTCCATATTATAAAGTTAAAATATTAAAACATTGCCGGTGGTTTCCACAAGCCAAATGATTTTTTAAATACCTTAAATACTTCACCCTCAGTGCAGCCAGCTCTTGCGCACTCTACACTATAGGGCACTATATTTTCCTTGCTTCTGCAGGCTTTTTCCAGATTCTTTAGCGCCTCTTCAACTTTGGAATTGTCTCTTGTTTCTCTTAATTTTTTTAATTTTTCTTTTTGTCTTTCTTCTACTCCCTCAGTGTATTTAAAAACGTCTATTTCCGGGGATTTGCTGTCGGTTTTATAACAATTCTGACCGACTACTTTAATCTCCCCTTTTTCAATTTTTGCATGCTCGATATTAAAATAATTTGCGATTTTTCTGTGAATCCATCCTTTTTCAATAGAAGCCACGTATCCGCCTATTTTTTCGATTTCTTCTATTTCTGAAAGTATTCTTTTTTCCATTTCGTTCGTAAGAGATTCCACGTAATATGAGCCTCCAAGAGGATCAACTACTTCAGTAACAGCGGTTTCGCTCTGAAGTATCTGTTGTGTTCTCAGTGACAGCAGTGCTGCTTCTTCTGTTGGAACAGCATAAGCTTCGTCATATGAATCAACGTGCAGCGACTGGACGCCTCCGAGTATGGCTGAAAGAGCCTGATACGAGGCCCTGATAATATTGTTATAAGGTTCCTGCCTTGTAAGTGTTATTCCCGATGTCTGGACATGGCAGCGCATCCAAAGCGATCGTGGATTCTTTGCATTAAATTTATATTTCATAATTTTATACCAAAGCCGTCTTGCAGCTCTTATTCTCGAAGCTTCTTCAAAAAAATCATTTGAAATGGACCAGAAAAAAGCAAGCCTTGGTGCTATAAAATCCACATCATATCCTCTTGAAATCAATTCCTCGAGCGTTTCAATTCCATTGGACATTGCTACAGCCATCTCAGTTACGCCTGAAGTTCCAAAATCATGCAGATTATAGCCATTCAGATTAATAAAGTTCCAGTTGGGCACTTCCTTTTTTATAAACTCGATATTGTCACACTGAATCCTGAAACAGTCCCTCGGGGGAATATATTCCGGTCCGCTTCTTACTACTTCTTCAAGTGTTATATCGTTTTGAACTGTTCCCTTTAATTTATCCCAGGAAATTCCACGCCTGTCTGCCATTGCAAGAAACATCGGAAACAATATTGCTGTGTTGGAAGGATAATGAGTTACAATTGAAACTGTCACGTCTTCGAGCGGCATATCCTTAAACAGTATTTCCATATCATCTGTGGAGTCTATGGCGACCCCTGAAGTTCCAACCTGGCCTCTTGAGACAGGGTCATCAGAGTCATACATCTGAACGGTTGGAATATCAAAAATAACACTGAGGCCGGTGGCACCGTTTTTTAACATAAACTTGAATCTTTTGTTTGTATCCTCAGGCCCGCCAAATCCGTTTATCTGTCTGATCGTGAATTTTTTGCCCCTGTACATATTAGGATGAACACCTCTTGTGAAAGGTGCGCTTCC
>CAYNMO010000042.1:5203-14110 GCA_964398155.1 uncultured Actinomycetota bacterium
CGGCATTGCCAATATCATTAATATAGTCAGTTTCAGAAAGGTTTAGGGGGGTGTAAATCATTTCTCTGGGTATTTCAGAGCCAAGTATTGTCTGAGGAGTAACATTCCAGTTATTTCTGTCATTTTCCTTTACAGTGTTTTCTTTCCATTCATCGAAATCTTTTTTTAGTTCATCTATAGCCTCTGGATTAAACAGGGGCTTTTTTGATTTTTTAAGTTCATTTTCAAGAAGTATTTCTTTTATTGTTTTTTTATCCTGCGCCATACCTATATCTCCTTTTAAGGTTTCAGTCTTTGATCTTAAATCTTAAATTTTAAAAAATGGTTTAATATCTCTTCGGCTACCGAATAAGGATCCTTTTTATTGCTCTTTAGATCCCCGAGCAGTTTCTTGTATAAATCATCATTTTCAAGTTCTTTTAGCAGCAGATTTGTAAGGTAGTCTATTATTATATCTTTTAAATCACTGTCTGATTTGTGTTTAAAATAATCATTAAACAAATCCGTTGATTTTAGGAATTTTTCGTGAAGGTAGATCTCTTTTGAGAGGTTGTCAATTCCCTTTTTATTAACTGTCTCTGTCAGGCAGACCGGAGGCCTCCACTGCGATTTATATTCATCTGCAGTTACTGTCATATTAAGAAGATTTTCAATATCTGCTTCTAGTTCTTCGGTGCTTATTTTATCGGATTTATTGATAACGAAAATATCTGCAATTTCTAAGATTCCGGCTTTTATAGCCTGGATTGAATCTCCAAGCCCGCCTACCAATACCACTAATGTGGTGTGAACAAGTTTTCTGATATCAACTTCTGTCTGCCCCACTCCGGCAGTTTCTACAATAATAACATCTTTGCCCATGGCGTCCATGACGGTAATCATTCTTGAAGTTACTTTTGAAATTCCACCCCGCCATCCTTTTGTGGGCAGACTTTTTATGAAAACCCCTTCATCTTTTGAATGCTTCTGCATCCTTACCCGGTCTCCAAGAATTGAGCCTCCGGTAAAGGGGCTGGTGGGATCAACGGCAATAACTCCGACGGTTTTATTATCGCTTCTGAAATTTTCAATCAGCACATCTATAATTGAGCTTTTCCCTGAGCCTGGGAGCCCGGTAACACCTATTACATGTGAATTGCCTGTATGAGAATAAAGCGCTTTAAGCTCATTTATTGCTCTTATATCTTCTTCTTCAATATATCGCATAAGTTTTGCAGTAGATTTAATATCAGCTTTTAACACGCCTTCTGCGAGAAACCCCATTAAATGTCCTTAACCGTATATGATTATATAAATAAAAAAATAAAAGAAAATATGGATGCCAGTCAAACTGTTATTATATTATATACCAGGAGGAATTGACCAGATTTTTATTTTTTGTGATTTAAAAACGGGTTATTTTGAAGTCTTAAAGTTATATAATAGCCTACAATCAAATATTTGTGTGTGGTGAGATTTGCAAGCTTCTTTGGCCGTGCTTTTGCGATACACGGGAATGAAAGTTTAATTAGATTATTTTCTTCCATTCAAATTAAATATAAATTTATAATTAGCTGCAATAAAAAGTGAGGGAGTTACCCCTCACTTTTTTTATTTAAAATTCATGTAATTTATTTTTTTATTTTACAGCAGTTTTTTTCCTATAAATAACTCCCAGCATAATGCCTGCAAGTATTAAAAATGTTCCAAAAATTCCAGTCAGCATTGATTGACCGGTCATTGGAAGTTCATTAGAAATACCCTTTACTTCAATAACAGCAGGTGGAGCTTCCTCTGTAATAGATTCTTCAGTTAATGCCAAAACTGAAATCTGTCCAAATATTGCCTGTATGGTCTGATTGGAATTAACACCTGCAAAAGTATAGGAAGATACGGCACCAACAGAAATTCCATTTACAAGAACGTCAACTATTGATTGGCCTTCACCTGGAACAATAGTATAAGTCTGGCCAGAACCTGCACTTATATTAAACACAACAGGAACTGGATCGGTTATTGATCCATTTCCTACTACAGATTTTGTTATGGTGTAGACTGTAACAGGTGTAATTGGTATTTCTACAGGTGTCCACTGTGCATATAAAACAATATTTAAGCTTGGCATACTAAATGAAGATGGAAGACTTGAAACTGGAAAATTTAAGCCCATACTACTACCGTCTGCTGCAGAATTCCAACCTGCAAAATTAAAACCATCTCTAACCAGACCACCTGTATTTTCAAAAACTGGTACTGTTAAACCTTCTGCATAAAAATTCTCGCCAGCCGGGACACTTCCATTTGTGTAACCATTTCCGTTATAAGACATGGAATAGCCGATCCACTCGAAATTCGCTTTAATTGATGCAATAGAAGCAGGCATAGTAAATTTAGTAATTGCACTGCTCGCATCATCAAAGTCGCCTCCTATCCCTAATATTTTTTCCCAGCCAATAAACTTATAACCAGAGTTTGGGGTTGCAGTAATATCAACTTTAGTACCAGCGCTATAAGCTCCTGTACCAGTTATAATTCCTCCACCTGAAGGTTCTACACCCATAGTCAAGGGGTAGGGTGCCAGATCCGGCGCAAAGTTTGCTGTAACTGTTGCAGCGGCACTTGGCATAGTATACATAGAGGATGCAGCAAATTGATTAGTTATAAAGCCTATTGGAGATGTCCAGCTAACAAAATGATAACCAGGTAAAGGGGTTGCAGTAATAGGAGCAAAAGCACCTCCCATGTAACTTCCTGAACCAGTTGTAGTCCCCCAGATTGAATTGTTTGCAACTACATTCAAAGGATAGGTTACTGGTGCAGCAGTTACTGTCAGGTGCGCATGACCTGAAATTGCTCCCTGGGTGGCAGTTATATCAATTGGGCCACCAACTAAAACTCCAGTAGCTAAACCGGTATTGCTAACAATAGTAGCAATAGTTGTACTTGAAGAACCCCAGACTACAGAAGCGGTAATGTCAAGATTAGATTCCGTTAGGCCGTCATTATATGTATGATAATGACCAGTTGCCAAAAATTGTTGAGTATTTCCAACCTGTATAGAAGCGTCGGGAGTTACTGTAATAGATTCAAGAAACGTGCCAACAACACTGGCATTTAATGCACCTGGCATCAGAAGCAGCATGCCTGAAACAACACAAATAACTATCAGGATTAGCATCAGCTTTCTTGATATTATTTTCATTTCTTTCTCCTTTTTTTATTAACTGCAAATTACTTTTTTTGTATGTTAACTTAATGTATGTAAATGGGCATCCAAAAAACAAAAAACCGGCTTACCCTATAAATTTATAGTTTTAGCCGGTTACGCAATTTGCTCCACTTTCCTCTTAGCGTCCAAACGTCAAAAAAAGTATCAATGCATCTAAAATATACTAAAATTTTTGTCCTGAAAAATCATCCTGTTCTACAAAAAACATGCACTAATAAAAAAAATTATATTTTAAAATATAATTAAAATATTAAAAAATATTAATATAATTTTTATAAAAAGTCAATATTATTTTTATATCTTACTTTTATAGTTTTATAAAAGTAAAAATCTTAATAAAATTAAATAAAAAATTTTATCCTGCAAATAAGACAAAGATAAAAATGAGTGATAAATTAACAATAAACATGCCGAGAAAATACTATAGATAAATTCGCAATAATTAAATAACACGTCAAATAAAAAAGAGTGGTTATTTGTAAATTGGATGCCTGCAATTATCTATTTTCTCATTTAGTTACCCTTAATAATTATTTTATTTCAATATTTTCATAAAAATATTTTTTAATTTATAACTCAGATTTGAAAAACAGGATATTTTAATATATATTTACCCATTACTGTGCTTTTTTTAACAAATCACTAAAAATATTAATACCGGCTTTACAGAGCGAAATTTATGACAGGAACAAACAATATCTGTTTATATTGAGACTCGCTAATTCTATCTGGTGTTTTTTTAAAACAATTTAGTAAATTTTTTATTTTAACTATAGCAAATATAAAAATATGGTATCAATAAATAATATCAGCCTTAGTTTTGGTGAGCGGATTCTGCTTAAAGATATTTCATTTCTGATAAAAACCAGAGACAGGATTGGCCTGGTTGGAAATAACGGGGCTGGCAAAACAACACTGCTCAAAATTATTTCCGGCCTGCAGACTCCTGACTCAGGCTCGATTCAGAAACCTTCGGATTTGACTATAGGTTATCTTCCACAGCAGATGAGGCATATTGACAGCAAATCACTTTTTAACGAAGTAAAAACAGCATTTTCTGAGATACTTGAACTTGAAAATAAAATTCATAAATTAAATATTCAAATTGAAAAAAGAACTGATTACCATACTGATGAATATCTTCAGCTTATTAGCAGAGTGCATGACATGGCTTCAAGAATTGAGACTCTGGGAGCTTCAAAAATCGAAGAGCAGATTGAAAAAACATTATTCGGGCTGGGATTTGGTATAGATGATTTTCCCAGACAGACACTTGAATTTAGCGGGGGCTGGAGGATGCGTATAGAACTGGCAAAGATACTGCTTGGACATCCTGATTTGCTTCTTCTTGATGAGCCAACAAATCATCTTGATATTGAATCAATTCAGTGGTTTGAAGAGTTTTTATCGGATTACAGCGGAGCAGTTGTCTTAATCAGCCACGACAAAGCTTTTTTAAATAATGTCACCAGGCGCACAATTGAAATTTTACTGGGTAAAATTTATGATTATAGGGTTTCTTACTCAAAATATGTAACATTAAGAAAGGAACATATTGAGCAGCAGATGTCTGCATATAAAAATCAGCAAAAATCCATCGCAGGCACCAAAGAATTTATTGAGCGCTTCAGATATAAAGCAACCAAAGCTGTCCAGGTACAGTCTCGATTAAAGCAGCTTGAGAAAATTGATCTCATCGAAGTTGATGAAGAGGATTTATCAGCTATTCATATTAAATTTCCCCCTGCTCCACGTTCTGGCGGAGTAGTGATTGAGGCATCAGATTTATCAAAAAAATATGGAGACAAGCACGTTCTTGATAATATTAACCTGGTTGTAGCAAGAGGTGAAAGAGTTGCCTTTATCGGTAAAAATGGCGAAGGCAAAACAACGCTGTCAAAAATACTTATAGGCAGCCTGGATTTTACAGGCAGCTTAAAAATAGGCCACAAGGTAAAAACAGGCTATTTTGCTCAAAACCAGGATGAACTTCTTGATGAAGAAATTTCTGTTTTTGATACCATTGACAGAATTGCAGTCGGCGAGGTGCGGCTTAAAATAAGGGCACTGCTTGGAGCATTTCTGTTTAAAAAAGATGATATTGAGAAAAAAGTAAAAGTTTTATCAGGCGGAGAAAGATCAAGACTGGCGCTGATTAAACTATTGCTCGAACCATATAATCTGCTGATCCTTGATGAGCCTACAAACCATCTTGACATGCGATCAAAGGATATTTTAAAAAATGCTCTTGCTAATTTTACAGGCACATTAATACTGGTATCTCATGACAGAGAATTTCTTGAGGGTCTGGTGGATAAAGTTTATGAGTTTAAAGATCATAAAATAACGAGATATGATGGAAGCATAAATGATTTTTTAAAAAAGAAAAAACTTGATTCTCTTCGTCAGATTGAGACCTCCTCAAAAGATACCGGGATTAAGATTGAAAAAAACACTGTTTCTCAAAATAAAGAGCTTTATTTGGAAAAAAAGGAGTTTTATAAATATTTGCGTAAAACTACCAATAGTATTTCCATTTGCGAAAATGCAATTGCAAGACTTGAAGGCGAATTACAGGAATTGTCAAAACTAATGGAATCTCCGGTAATTTTAAATGACAATCCAGGGGATCATTCTATATTTATCAGATATGGCCATAAAAAAGCAGACCTTGATTTAAAGATGCACGAATGGGAAAAACTTAATTCAGAATTAAATGAATTAAGAAAAAAACAGGAGCCTTTAGTCTGATAAAGATCAATAATGCAATTCATTTTTTAAAGATTTAAGGTAAAATTAGGTTGTATTTATCCTATATTAATATAAAATATATCTGAGGTGATTTTAATGCTAATTAATACAAGTGATTTAATTTCATTAACTGAAGCTAACCAGAACTTTTCCAAAGTTGCAAGAACAGTTGATGAAAAAGGTTCAGCAATAATTTTAAAGAATAACAAGCCACAGTATATAGTCATAGATTTCAAGAAACTTGAGCAGTTAGGAATTTCAGTAAATAAAACCCTGGAATCTGTAGCGTCAGAAATATTGCAGGATAATATAGAAGCATTTAAGGAACTTGCAAGATGATAAAACTTGTAATCGCCCAGGTTTTATTTCTTCACAATTTAATGTGCAGGGAAACAGGTGGTTCATCCGTACTTCGTGATAAAGGAGCGCTCGAATCAGCAATATATCATGCATTTGCATCATTTGAAGGTAAAGACCTTTATCCGAGCATTGAAGAAAAAGCTGCGCGACAAGCTTACGGGATCATCAGAAATCACCCTTTTCTTGATGGTAATAAACGTACTGGTTTATTTGTCATGCTCATTTTTTTAGAGCTTAATGGGACCAAATTGGATTTTTCCCAATCTGAGCTGGTTAGTTTAGGTATTGGAATAGCTGATGGGAATATAGATTCAGGAAAAATAACAAAATGGATTTTTGGCCACAAAAGAATTTAATTATTTATTCTAATTACATAAAGCAAGGAGGCGGAGTTGTCGTTTTCTTTTTCCTTCTGAATAAAGCAAAGTGTATATCAAACTATACGTCCCTTTGACATAGTGAAAGCAAGGGCAGACAAAGGGGATGGGTTTTTGCTTCCTTTTGAGTTAAGTATAGTTTATGTCAAACCATACGTCCCCTTGACATAAGTCCCCCTGGCATAAACTGTTTAGAATTCTTCCTGCAGGATTTGACCAATGGTGTCTGAAATTTGGAGGGCAGATTTTTTTACTTCACTGGTTATGGCTTCACCAAAAACCAATGTTTTTGGCTGGATTCCAATTATTATAATTTCACACTCTAAAGACGCAAAAAGATAATCAACCATCATTTTAACGGGAAGCATATGAGTAGAAAAAGACACGCCGCCAACTTCATCGGGGGGAATTAACACTATAGAACCTGGCTTCTGGTCTATATCAACACAATCAACAATAATTATGTGCGAAGGTTTAAATTTTATTATTTCACCGGTAAAATTTTCAGGTGCAGTAGAGCCAAAAAAAACTTCTAATTTTGAATTTTGAATTTTTTTTAGTTCTTCTGCAACAAGAAGCCCTGCTCCGTCGTCAGCCCTTAATTCAGAACCCACACAAAGAACAGCGACTTTCTCTGCACTTTTAAGTTTCTGTTTTAATATCTTCTTCAGGTTTGCCATGAAATACTATGTTTAGATTTTTACTGTCAAGTTGTGCAAGCTCAAATTCATTAGTCGTCTCAAGTGCTTTTTTTAAACAGGAATCCACGCATTGAGAACAGTATATGCATTTGTCAAGCCTGAATTCTGCTTTAAATTTCTTATCGCCGACTTTTACTATATTTATGGCATTGCTTGGGCAGTCGCGCATGCAAAGATTGCAGCCAATACATTTTTCAGGAATGAATTTTATCTTTCCCCTGAAGAATTCTGGCATATCAAATTTAACAAATGGATATCTGGTTGTTGCAGGTTTTTTAAAAGCTGAAGAAATAACCTGTCTCAACATTTTGCCTGGTTTTATCATTTAATTGTGCCCCGTAGAATAATATTAATAATTAATTGCAGAAAACTTAATGGAGCAATATATTTCCAGCAGAAATTTACCATCTGGTCTATTCTTAATCTTGCAAACACTGAACGCATTAGGGAAAGCAAAACAACAACGGACAGCACTTTAAGTATAAACAGAACAAAACCTATTGCCGGATGCAGGTTCATCCCGAAAGGCAGGAAAACAGCTGCAAGAAGAGCTGAACAGACAACTATACTTTGAATGGCGTAATGAGCATTTCAAAGTTGTAGTTGAAAACATCACCGGGAACAATGGAACGAGAACCTGAATAGGCATTTATAACAACATCATCTTCCGATACCGCTATCATCGCTCCGTCTTCCGATTCAGCCGCCTACAGATGCGTCCTTCGGACAACCGATTCAGATGGCAATATTTCGTATCCTGCTACAGTTACGACCACGGTGCTTAAAGATACGGCAGCAATCAACTTTTTTACACCTGATACGGTTGTTGCGTATGGCGGCTCGGTGCGATGCTCGGTCTATGTGACGCAGTCGTACGGCACCATGACCGTCACCATCGATACAGCAAACAGCGGCAGCTGGAAGAGCCTTGGAACACTTAACAAAACCGGCGGAAAATCTTACACTTTCTCCGTCGGCACCGCCTCTTCATGGGACAGCGTCAAAATACGCATCACCGATGATGACAACAATGTCACAACCCGCGGATTCAAGGTCGATATCCGGCCGCAAGCCCCTGCCATAAGCTCCATCGACAGCTCGTACAATACGATTACCGTCAATTACGGAATATCTACCGAAACTGATTTTACCGAATACCGGATCTACCGCAATACGACAAGTTCAGTCGATACAACCCCCGGGCTGCTGTGGCAGACAATAACCGCAAAAGGCACGGTGAGCTATACCTCGACTCCTAAAAGCTACACCTTCACCCCGCGCTATTACAGGGTCTACCAGAAAGACAGCGAGGGATATCTGAGCGCGGGCAGTAATATTGTGTACGGCAATATCAGAAACCTTGCACCGACTAAGCCCGTGCTCATCAATCCTGCCAGCGGCAGCGACTCGGTGTGGGCGAATGAGATGCTGCAATGGAACAAAAGCATCGATTCCAATGGGCTCACGGTCAAATACCGGGTCATGGTCAACTACAACAATGCAGGCTACA
>CAYNMO010000043.1:0-13909 GCA_964398155.1 uncultured Actinomycetota bacterium
ACATATCGTATCCCCGGTGCTTACTTTTTTAAGACCAATAATAGCAACAATATCCCCGCAATACGCTTCAGTTAGCTCTTACCTGTGGTTTGCATGCATTAATAGCAGCCTTCCGATTCTTTCAGTATTGTTTTCGGTCGTATTTAAAACTTGGGTGCCGCTGACAAGTTTACCGGAGTAAACCCTGCAGTAAGTAAGTCTCCCAACAAAAGGGTCTGTCATTATTTTAAAAATATAACCTGAGAATGGTTCCTCATCACTTATGGCACGCGATTCTTCCTTGTCATTTTGTGGATTAATTCCAACTTCAGGTAAAACATCCAATGGAGACGGCAAATAATCAATAACTGCGTCAAGCAAAGGCTGTACGCCTTTATTTTTAAAAGAAGCCCCGCATAAAACAGGTATTGCTTTGCCTTCAATAGTTAAAGTCCTTAAGGCCTTTTTGATTTCTTCTGGCTTTATTTCAATGTTTTCAACATATTTATGTAAAATATCATCATTAAAATTTGCGATGTTTTCAATCAATTCCATTCTTGCGCTTTTTGCAGCCGGCAGCATGTCAGCAGGAATATCAGTATGGTCAAACTTCAAACCCATCTCATCCTTATAAATATAAGCCTTCATATTTACAAGATCTATCATTCCTTTAAATATATCTTCACTGCCTATGGGTATCTGTATCGGCGCCGGATTTGCATTGAGCCTTGTCCTCATCATGTCAACGACATAATTAAAATCGGCTCCGCTTCTGTCCATTTTGTTTATAAATGCAATTCTTGGTACGCTGTATTTGTCTGCCTGCCTCCATACTGTTTCTGACTGAGGCTCAACACCACCAACAGCACAAAAAAGACCGATCATTCCATCCAAAACGCGAAGAGATCTTTCTACTTCAACCGTAAAATCCACATGTCCTGGAGTATCGATAATATTTATTCTGTTATTTTTCCAGAAAGCTGTTGTTGCAGCAGAAGTAATTGTTATACCTCTTTCCTGCTCCTGAACCATCCAGTCCATAACGGCAGTGCCGTCATGTACTTCACCGATCTTATAGCTTTTGCCTGTATAATACAGAATACGCTCTGTAGTTGTAGTTTTCCCTGCATCAATGTGCGCAGTAATACCAATATTTCTTGTGTGCTTTATAGATACTTTCCTGGTCATTTCATTTTCCTACAAAAAAAATCAGATTTTACATCCAATAATTAAGTGATTTAAGTGTTTGATAATATTACCATCTGTAATGAGCGAAAGCTTTATTTGCTTCTGCCATCTTATGAAGGTCTTCTTTTTTCTTTATGCTGTTTCCTGTATTGCTTGCGCCATCAAGAATTTCTCCGGCAAGTCTTTGTGCCATCGTTTTTTCTCTTCTTTTTCTTGAATAGCTTATAAGCCATCTGATAGCGAGGGTATTTGCTCTTCCCTGAGAAACTTCAACAGGAACCTGATAGGTCGCCCCACCAACTCTTCTTGGTCTTATTTCAAGAGCAGGTCTTACATTATCCATGCACTTTTCAAGAACATCAAGAGGACTTTCCTTTGTTTTGCTCTCAAGAATCTCAAAACTTCCGTAAACAATCTTCTCAGCTGTACTTTTTTTACCGCACCATAAAATTTTATTGATAAACTCAGTCACCAATTTGCTTTTGTAAATTGGATCTACTAACATTTCCTTTGTGGGAGTTCTTCCCTTTCTTGCCATTTACAACTCCTTGTGAAGTATTTCCTAATTATCTAAGACTTGCATTATTTTGGTTTCTTTGCACCATATCTGGAACGACTTTGTTTTCTTCCGTCTACACCGGAAGTATCAAGTGTCCCTCTTATAATTTTATATCTAACGCCTGGTAAATCTTTTACTCTTCCGCCTCTTACAAGTACTATGGAGTGCTCCTGCAGATTATGACCTACGCCCGGTATGTAAGCAGTTATTTCCATTCCGTTTGTCAGCCTGACTCTTGCAACTTTTCTAAGAGCAGAGTTTGGTTTTTTAGGAGTAGTCGTGTAAACCCTTATACAAACTCCTCTTCTTGCCGGATTCTCCTGAAGTGCAGGTGTTTTTTTCTTTTTTACAATTTTTAATCTTGGTTTTCTTACTAACTGATTTATAGTAGGCATAGAAACTCTACTTTCTGATTATAATTATAATAATTATTAATACACATAATTAATTTAATTTTTTTTATTTTTTTGATATTTCGAGTAATTTAAAAAATAATTACAAGACAATGCAAATATCAACGCCGGATTTCAGAGCGCAAGTTAGAAGATTATCATTTTAGGATTAAATTGTCAATAAAAAATAACCCCCCTGACTTATGCTCAAAAACCCAAAAAAATCAAAATATCCGGTACGTACGGCCAGATCGATAAAAAATATTCCTTACGCACCGCTTAAACTATTTATTTAAATATTTAATTCAAAAATATTACCTTCATCAGCTGATGTATCAGGCATTATCTCGATCTCATCATTTTTTTCTTCCTCAAAACCTGGATAAGTCAGCTCTATAGTTCTGTATCTTGTCATACCTGTTCCGGCAGGAATATTCTTGCCGATTATGACATTTTCCTTAAGTCCGATAAGATAATCGGTCTTGTTTTCAATGGCAGCATCTGTCAAAACCCTGGTTGTCTCCTGGAAGGAGGCTGCAGACAGGAAGCTGTCCGTTGCAAGAGCTGCTTTTGTAATTCCCATAAGATTCTGCTTGGCCTGGGAAGGTTTTTTGCCTTCCTCAATTAACAGCTTGTTTTCTTTTTCAAATACAAGCCTGTCAACTAACTGCCCTGGAAGAAAATTACTGTCTCCGGATTCAAGAATTGTTACTTTTTTAAGCATCTGCCTTACAATTACTTCAATATGCTTGTCATTTATTTCAACACCCTGAGCTTTATAAACATCCCGTATTTCCCTGACAAGATACTGCTCACAGACTTTAATACCGTTAAGCCTTAAAATATCATGCGGATTTCTCTGACCCTCTGTTAACTGATCGCCTATTTTGACAGAATCCCCATCAAGAAATCTTATTTTTGAACGGCTTGGTATCTCATATTTCTTTTCTTCTGATTCATCAGAATTTAAAATAGTAAGCTCAAGCATATTTGATTCAAGCTCTTCAATTTTAACTATACCTTCGGCCTCTGCAATAATTGCATGCTCTTTTGGTTTTCTTGCTTCAAAGAGTTCAACGACTCTTGGAAGACCGGAAGTTATATCTATTCCTTCAAATGTTTTCTCGTGTTTATGTACGTGCCTTTTTTTCTTGGCTGTTGAAATAAGGATTGCAAACACCTGATTTCTTTCAACATTTATGCTGTTGGTTAAAAGGAGATCTTCACCTTTTGGAATAATAATATCAATTAGCTGTCCAGATTTCTTCTGAGCGGCCGGAGCCTCTTCCATTCTGACCTTAAATGTCAGCTTGTCTGGTATGTGCCCAATACTTATTTTAAGCATGTTCTTTGGAACACCATATAATTCCTGTTCTGAAGGAGGGCTTATATAATCAATAGTATCCCCTTCAAATTTCATGTTTAACAGGCCCATAAGTTCTTTTGAAAATATCAGCTTGCCTTTTACCGGTGATTTTATTGATCTCTGAATAACAGTGGACGCAACACCTCCGGTATGGAAAGTACGCATGGTTAGCTGTGTACCCGGCTCCCCGATTGACTGGGCTGCAATTATTCCTACAGCTTCTCCTATGTCTGCTACTTTGCCTGATGACAGATTTCTGCCATAACATTTCTGGCAGAGTCCTGTTTCAGCTTCGCATGTAAGCGCTGATCTTACATTTATTTCGGTTATATTTGCCTGAACCAGTTTCTGAAGAATTTCTTCATCAATTTCTGTATCTTTTGAAAGAATTATCTGTCCGTTTGCAGCATCAACAATTTCCTGCTGGCTGCTTCTTCCAATAAGATGCGGGTTTGGCTCGCCTTCAAGGCTTAAAACATAGAGATTAATGCCTTCTTCAGTTCCACAGTCTTCAAATCTTATCATCGTATCATGAGACACATCAACAAGTCTTCTGGTAAGATAGCCGGAGTCAGCAGTTCTTAGAGCTGTATCGGCAAGACCCTGTCTTGCACCGTGAGTTGAAAGGAAGTATTCAAGAACCGTAAGACCTTCCCTAAAGTTTGACTTGATGGGTCTGTCAATAATATCGCCTCTTGCATTTGCAACAAGGCCTCTCATACCTGCAAGCTGTCTTAACTGCTTGATATTTCCTCTTGCACCTGATGTTGCCATCATATAAATAGGATTGAATTTGTCAAAGTTACGCTCCATTGCTTCTGCAACAGACTCGTTTGCTTCTGACCAACTCTGGATTACTCTCTCATGTCTCTCATCATCAGTTATCATTCCCTGCTGATAATAGCCTTCAATTTTTTCGATATTGTCCTCAGTGTGCTTTAAAATCTCTTTTTTCTTGGGAGGTACAATGATGTCATCTATTCCTATGGTAAGGCCTGATTTTGTAGAATATAAAAATCCCAGATTCTTTACATTATCAAGAACTTCCACAACTGTGTAATTGGGATATTTTCTGATGCACCTGTTAATTATTGAAATAAGCTCTTTTTTTGCAACTTCCTTATTTACAAATTCAAAATCTTTAGGCAGAGCTTCATTAAAAATTATCCTGCCTGGTGTAGTTTTAATAACTTTATCATCAATTCTAACTTTTATCGGAGTATGCAGCTTAATAAAGTCATAGTCATAATCTCTAAGGGCATTCTCGCTGTCAGAATAATATTTTTCTTTGCCATCGCTTTTTATTCTCTCGGAAGTCATATAATATACGCCCAAAACCATGTCCTGAGAAGGAGTCGATACCGGCTCGCCGCTTGCAGGAGAAAGTATATTGTTTGATGCAAGCATTAAAATAATAGCCTCAGCTTTTGCTTCATTTGACAAAGGAACATGAACAGCCATCTGATCGCCGTCAAAATCCGCATTAAACGGAGGACAGACCAGAGGATGGATCTGAATAGCTTTTCCTTCAACAAGTATAGGCATGAATGCCTGAATTCCAAGCCTGTGAAGAGTCGGAGCTCTGTTTAACATTACCGGGTGATTCTTTATTACTGCTTCCAGAATATCCCAGACTTTGTCATCTGCTCTTTCAACCATAATCTTCGCACTTTTTATATTCGAGGCAAACTGAGCGTCTACGAGCTTTTTCATTACGAATGGTTTGAAAAGCTCAAGAGCAATCTGTTTTGGAAGACCGCACTGATCAAGCTTTAAATTAGGATTAACTACAATTACTGAACGTCCTGAGTAGTCAACTCTTTTTCCGAGTAAATTCTGTCTGAAACGACCCTGTTTTCCTTTTAGCATGTCGCTTAAAGATTTTAATGGTCTGTTTCCTGCACCAAGAACTGCTCTTCCTCTTCTACCGTTATCAAACAGGGCATCTACCGCTTCCTGAAGCATTCTCTTTTCATTATTTATTATTATTTCAGGAGCATCAAGCTCTAAAAGTTTCTTTAATCTGTTGTTTCTGTTTATTACTCTTCTGTACAAATCATTTAAATCTGATGTTGCAAATCGGCCTCCGTCAAGCTGAACCATCGGACGTAGATCCGGCGGAATAACAGGAAGCACGTCGAGAATCATAAATTCAGGCCTGTTATTTGTATTGACAAAAGAAGACAGTATCTTAAGAGTCTTTATTGCTTTGCCTCTTTTCTGCCCCTTTGAAGTCTCAATGGTTAACTTTAATTCTTCAACCTGTTTTTCGCATTCAATATTTTTAAGAAGCTCTTTTACGGCCTCTGCGCCCATACCGCCTTTAAAATACAGGCCGTATATTTCTTTTAATTTCTTAAACAGATTCTCATCTGCTATAAGCATTTTTGGATCGAGATTATG
This sequence comes from uncultured Actinomycetota bacterium, assembly GCA_964398155.1. Classification (GTDB taxonomy): domain Bacteria; phylum Actinomycetota; class Humimicrobiia; order Humimicrobiales; family Humimicrobiaceae; genus JAMDDL01. Next base: position 5,888 of record CAYNMO010000043.1, read on the forward strand.
AAATAATATCTGAGCTTTTTTTACAAGGTTTAACTGCTCCTCAAATATCTCTTCCTCTTCTCCAAGAAGCTTTTCATTTTCCTTGATTATTTTTGCAATTTTAGCCTCAACATCTTTTTCAGATTCAAGCTCTGTGTCATCAAAAGCTTCAAGCTCAGTTAAGGGTTCTCCGTCTTTATATCTTTTCAGGAAGTCTTCATTAGTGGTCTTGATCTCTTTTATTCTCTCATCGTGAAGATCATCCATCTGAGTCAGATAGTTTTCATATAAGGCTTTTATTTTTTCCTTGTCGATATTTATTCTGTCTTTATCTACAGAAACAATGATGTAAGAATCAAAATAAAGTACTTTTTCAAGATCTTTTGGTGTGAGCCCTAAAATATATCCGAGTCTTGATGGGACTCCCTTAAAAAACCATATGTGTGAAACAGGTGAAGCAAGCTCAATATGGCCCATTCTTTCTCTTCGTACGCTTGAACGGGTTACTTCTACGCCGCATCTTTCACAAATTATACCTTTAAATCTTACCCTCTTGTATTTTCCGCAATAACATTCCCAGTCCTTTGTCGGACCGAATATTTTTTCGCAGAATAATCCATCTTTTTCAGGTTTTAGCGTCCTGTAGTTAATTGTCTCAGGTTTTTTAATCTCTCCATTTGACCAGGAACGTATCTTTTCAGGAGACGCCAGACCTATTCTTAATGCATCAAAATTATTTACATCTATATTTATAGACATTATAAATTCCCCCTGTTCGAGTGAATTGAAAATTTTTCATTATATTTATTAATATTCAAAACAACTTCCCGCTTAAAAAAAATTATATTCTCGGATATCAATCCGGTTCAACTAAAATTTATGCATCAGGATCAATATCTGATGGCTCCGAATCGTTCCCAAGTAAATCCGGTTTCTTCCTCTTTGCCGCATTGGATTTGGCTAAATCAGCTTCCGGATCAATATCAAGTAAACCCGGTTTATTCTTCTTTGCCTCTTCCTGTTCAGAAAAAGTGTCTTCCGAATAATCATCAAACAGGTCACCACTTTTTTTCTTTGACCTGCCATTTTCTGAAAAAGTGTCTTCTGAATAATCATCAAACAAACCGGCACTTTTTTTCTTGGGTTCAGAATCATTTGTATACATTAAGCTTTCATCATGCTGAAGATCAATGCCAAGTTTTTTAACAGTTTTCATGATTTCGTCTTCATGTCCCATAATCTCAACTTCTTTTCCCTCTTCGGACAGAACTTCAACATCAAGGGAAAGACTCTGCATCTCTTTTACAAGCACTTTAAACGATTCCGGTATTCCTGGTTTTTCTATGTTTTCACCTTTAACTATTGACTCGTAAGTCTTTACTCTACCAAATACATCATCGGATTTAATGGTCAGCATTTCCTGAAGGATATGCGATGCGCCGTAAGCCTCAAGAGCCCATACTTCCATTTCTCCAAATCTCTGCCCACCAAATTGAGCTTTTCCTCCAAGAGGCTGCTGAGTTACAAGAGAATAAGGACCAGTGGAACGTGCATGTATTTTATCATCTACCAGATGGTGGAGCTTTAATATATAAATATATCCGACGGTAATATCCACAGCTAACTTTTCTCCGCTTTTACCATCAAAAAGCGCTATCTTGCCATTTATTGGAAGCATTGCCTTCTTTAAAACTTCTTTAATTCTTGCTTCTGGCACACTGTTAAAAATGGGGGTTGCACAGTAAATTCTTCCATCTTCCTTCCTTATGTTTTTAAACTCAGGATTGTCGGGTTCATCCCATCCCCTCTCTGCTGCCCAGCCAAGATGTGTTTCCAGAATCTGGCCGACATTCATTCTGGATGGAACGCCCATTGGATTTAATACGATATCTACTGGAGTGCCATCTTCCATATAAGGCATATCTTCTTCCGGAAGAATAACGGAAATTACACCTTTGTTACCGTGTCTTCCTGCCAGCTTGTCTCCAACTGAAATTTTTCTCTTCTTTGCTATAAAAACTCTTACAAGTTCATTTACCCCGGGAGGAAGCTCGTTTCCTTTTTTCTTTGAAGAAATCTGGATGTCGATAACCTTGCCGCTTTCTCCATGAGGTACCTTTAATGAACTGTCTCTGACTTCTCTGGCTTTTTCACCAAAAATAGCTCTTAAAAGCTTTTCTTCTGCTGTAAGCTCAGTTTCACCTTTGGGGGTGATTTTACCGACAAGAATATCTCCGGGCTTGACTTCTGCCCCAAGTCTTATTATTCCTCTTTCGTCGAGATTTCTTAACAGCTCTTCGTTAACATTTGGTATATCTCTTGTTATTTCCTCTGCACCAAGTTTTGTGCTTCTTGCTTCAATCTCATGTTTTGAAATATGGATTGATGAGAGCATGTCTTCCTTGACAAGTTTTTCGGAAATAACGATAGCATCCTCGTAGTTATATCCTTCCCATGGCATGAAAGCTACCAGAAGGTTTCGCCCAAGCGCAAGTTCACCGGCATTTGTTGCAGGGCCGTCGGCTATTACGTCTCCCTCTTTAACTATCTGGCCTTCATTTACAATCGGCCTCTGATTTATGCAGGTACCCTGGTTTGATCTTTTAAATTTATATATTTTATATTCATCTCTGACAATGGCTTTGCCTTTGCCTTCTTCTTTATATTCTACTACTACATGATCACCGGAAACTTCAATTACCTTTCCATCATGCTTTGCACATATTATCTGTCCGCTGTCATGAGCGATCTTTTTTTCCATTCCGGTTCCAACAAGAGGTGCTTCCGGATCAATTAATGGAACTGCCTGCCTCTGCATGTTTGATCCCATGAGAGCACGGTTTGCGTCATCATGCTCAAGAAAAGGAATGAGCGATGCTGCAGCGCTAAACAGCTGCTTTGGTGAAACGTCAGTATACTCAACCTGATCCGGTTCAACAGAAATTATTTCGCCGCCAAGTCTTGCAAGTAATTTTTCTTCTGTAAACTTTCCGTCCTTTGAAAGAAGGGCGGTAGCCTGTGCAATTGTATATTTTTCTTCGTCATCTGCTGTAAGGTAGTCAATATCATTGGTAACTTTTGAATTTACAACTCTTCGATAAGCAGTTTCAATAAAACCGAAATCATTGAGTTTTGCAAATGTTGCAAGCGATCCTATCAGGCCGATATTTGGACCTTCCGGTGTCTCAATAGGGCACATTCTTCCATAGTGAGATGCATGAACGTCTCTTACTTCAAAACCTGCTCTTTCTCTTGATAGACCTCCAGGCCCTAATGCACTTAATCTTCTCTTATGTGTAATTTCAGCAAGAGGATTTGTCTGATCAAGGAACTGAGAAAGCTGGCCGCTGCCAAAAAATTCTTTCAGCGCTGCAACCAGAGGTCTTATATTAATAAGTGTTTTCGGAGTAATGGTTTCAGCATCCTGAGTCGTCATTCTTTCTTTTACAACTCTTTCCATTCTTGATAGCCCTATCCTTACCTGATTCTGAATAAGCTCTCCGATATTTCTGATTCTTCTGTTTCCAAAATGATCTATGTCATCAATTTCCCCTACCCCCTCCATGAGCTGAAGAAGATATCTTACAAACAGAAATATGTCTTTACTGTGAAGAACATTTTTATCCTGTTCGCTTACTCCCATTTTCTCATCAACACTTCTAAGATATTCTTCTGTCTCATTATCCAGAGGTGTTTCAACATCGAGCTTTTTATTTAATTTATGTCTTCCGACCTTGCCAAGATCATATCTTTTGGGGTTAAAAAACAGCTGGGATATAAGACTCTTTGCACTATCCCTGGTTGAAGGTTCACCAGGTTTTAATTTTTTATAAAATTCAATAAGCGCTCCGTCTTCGGTTTCGGTTGAATCCTTGTCGAGAGTATTTTTAATACAGCCAACTTTATCAAAAGGAGCAAATAAATTTAATAAATCCTTGTTATTTCCAAAACCAACAGATTTAAGAAAAATGCTCAGTAAAAATTTTCTTTTTCTGTCTATTCTTACATAGGCAACATCTTTTTTATCCGTTTCAATCTCTACCCATGAACCTCTTGTGGGAATCATCTTGCCAAGATAAATTATTTTTTCTTTTTTCTTGTCAAGATCGCTGTCATAATAAGCTCCAGGCGACCTGACGAGCTGTGAAACAACTACTCTTTCAGTACCATTTATAATAAATGTTCCGGTCTCAGTCATTAGAGGAAAATCACCTAAAAAAACATCTTCCTGATCGCTGAACTCACCAGTTTCTTTGTTTTCAAATCTTGCTTTGACTCTTAAAGGTGCAGCATAGTCCATGTTTTCCATCTTGCAGACATCAACTGACGCATTTGGCTCTCCCCATGAGCTGCCTTTAAACTGAAGAGACATATTTCCGGTAAAATCTTCGATTGGTGAAATATCCCTCAATGCCTCCCAGATGCCCTCCTCTAAAAACCAGTCAAATGATTTTTTTTGAATCTCAAGTAAATGGGGCATTTCAATGATTTCGGGAATTGTGCCGAAATCGTATCTCTGGATTTTTTTATTTTTTTGCATTAATGGTTCTCCCCTTTATTTAAATTGCAAAATAATAAACTTAATTAAATTCTGATTTAGTGAAAAAAGGATAAATCTAGCTCACTTTATTAGGGTATAAGGTAACGTAAACCCCTAAAAAGTTGCAAACAAAGATTTTAGCACACTAAAATAAAAAGTCAATAGACAAACTACTCTTTATTTTTTTAGAGCAGTTTGTCTATTAAATATATCTAAGATTTAGTCTGATATTTATAAATATACATCAGATCCATTTCTGTTTTTTACTTCCGCACAGCCGTCCTTAGATTATTGTTACCTAAAATATCAGGTAAGAATAAGACACATGTCATAATTATTTAAGTTCTACTTCTGCGCCGTTTTCTTCAAGTTCTTTTTTAATCTTTTCAGCTTCTTCTTTAGAGATTTTTTCTTTTACCATGCTTGGAGCACTGTCAACAACGTCTTTGGCTTCTTTAAGACCCAGTCCGGTAACTGCTCTGACTACTTTAATTACCTGTATTTTCTTTTCTCCAACAACTTTAAGCATAACATCAAATTCTGTTTGTTCTTCCACTTCAGCAGCAGGAGCATCTGATCCAGCGCCGCCGGCAGCAGGAGCAGCCATCATAGCCTGTGCACTAACACCAAATTTTACTTCCAAAGCTTTAACAAGCTCAGCCAGCTGAAGTACAGTCATGCTTTCAATAGCTCCGATAATATCTTCTGTTTTAAATTCCATAGTCATTTTTCCTCCTTAAAATTATATTAATCTTTAATTAACTTTTTCTTTTTCTTTTTGAATTGCGCTTAAAGTCATAACCAGTTTTTGCGGCAGATTGCTAAGAACACTGACAAGCATATAAATAGGACCTGCAATTCCGCTTATTACCTGTGATATAAGTACTTCTTTTGAAGGGAGATTGGCCAGCATAGTGGCATCACTTGCACTTATGAATTTGCCGTCAATTATTGCCCCTTTAAGTTTTAAAACATCAAACTCTCTAATGATTTCTTTAATTATTTTTGCTGTCGCAATCATGTCCTTGTGACTCGCAACCACGCTGGTTGAACCTTTAAAAATACTACCAAGCTCAATGTCTTTAAATACTTCCGAAGCAGCAATGCTTCCAAGAGTATTTTTTAAAATCACAAGTGTTGCTTCTACATCATAAAGCCTGTCTCTTATTATCACAGACTGGCTTGTTTTTATATTGCTGTGATCAGTAAAAAACAGTCCTTTATTGTTTAAGAACTCTTCCTTTATGGCACTGACTTTGCCCGACTTTTCACTTTTTATCAATTTTAAAACCCCCGTTCTAAAATATTAAATTTAGCCTCTAAAACAAAATCGACCCATTTCTGCAGGCCGATATTAAAATACTATATCAACCTGGGCGGGAAATTAAGCTTCCTTAGGTTTAACCCCGGAGCACCCGCTGTCTATGGTATGTTTTATTTATTAAAAAAAATAAACCAGATTTCTTACGCTACTTCTGCCATCTCAGATTCAACAGTCTTGTTTAAATCTACTTTTACACTTGGACCCATTGTTGATGACATATAAACTGATTTAAGATACTTACCCTTTGCCGCTGATGGTTTTGCTTTTACAATTGCATCAATTAAGGCAGAATAATTCTGGGCAAGCTGTTTTGCTTCAAAACTTACTCTTCCGATAGTAATATGGATAACTCCGAATTTGTCTGTCCTGAACTCAAGTCTTCCTTTTTTGATTTCTTTGACAGCTTTTTCAACTTCCATTGTTACTGTACCGGACTTTGGATTAGGCATTAACTTTCTAGGACCAAGTACTTTTCCAAGTTTGCCTGCATTTTTCATCATATCAGGAGTGGCAATACAGATATCAAAATCAAGCCAGCCTCCAACGATCTTTTCGATGAGCTCGTCTCCGCCAACAAAATCAGCACCTGCATTTTTTGCCTCAGCTGCCTTATCACCCTGTGCTAAAACAAGAATCCTTGGAACTTTGCCGCTGCCATTAGGAAGCACTATGGTTCCTCTTACTATCTGGTCCGCTTTTCTAGGATCAACACCTAAATTTATTGAAAGATCAATAGACTCATCAAACTTAGCAAAGCTGTTTTCTTTAACCCACTTTATAGCTGAAAAAGGCGCAACAAGCACTGTTCTGCTTCTTCCTTTTGCTTTTTCAGTATAGCTTTTACCTCTTTTCACAACAACTGTCCTTTTAAACTACGTCAAACAATGAATTTTTAAACTACTTTAACGCCCATGCTTCGGGCAGTTCCTTCGATAACCTTGACAGCTGCCTCCACTGTCCTTGCATTTAAATCCTTTAACTTAAGTTTGGCTATTTCCTCAACCTGTGCTTTGGTAATTTCTCCTACTTTTGTCCTGTTAGGCTCTTTGGAACCCTTATCAATATTTATTGCCTTTTTAACCAAAACTGCTGCAGGAGGTGTTTTTGTAATGAAACTAAAACTCCTGTCTGCAAAAATAGTAATAATAACCGGTAATATCGTACCAGTCTGACTGGCTGTACGTTCATTGAACTGCTTGCAGAACTCCATTATGTTGATACCGTGCTGCCCAAGAGCAGGCCCGATTGGAGGAGCAGGATTTGCCTGACCCGCTGTTACCTGTAATTTAACTAATGCTGTTATTTTCTTTGCCATTTTTCCCTCTTTATAACCAGATAAAAACTTTAATATAAAATTATTTTAAATCTTTGATACATGGTCAAAATTAAGTTCTACCGGTGTCTGTCTTCCAAAAATTGATACCAGTACTCTCAGTTTGCCCTGATCAATATTTATTTCACTGATTGTACCATCAAAATTGGCAAACGGTCCGCTTGTTACTTTGATAGGCATACCAACTTCAAAATCAGTCTTGGCTCTTGGTTTTTCATTGACCTCTTTTTTCATGATCCTGTCAACTTCAACTTCTGAAAGTGGATGAGGCGCATCTTCGCTTCCAACAAAACCTGTAACTCCGGGAGTGTTTCGAACTACATACCAGGAATCGTCATCAAGAAGCATCTTGACCAGAAGATATCCCGGGAAAACCTTTTTTGTCGAGATATGCTTCTTACCGCCATGTATTTCCAATACCTCTTCAGTCGGTATATAAATATCAAAAATTTTATTACTCATATTCATGGAATCCTTCCTATGCTCAAGATTAATTTTAACCTTGTTTTCATAACCTGCATAAGAATGAATAACGTACCATCTTGCTCTCATAAAAACTACACCTTCACCATTATGTTTTAACTTTAGCTAAAAAATCGACAAGTCTTACCCACATAAAATCAAAAATTCCCAGCAATACTGCAAATATCGTAATGGCAACTAAAACCACGACAGTATATTTCCAAAGTTCTCTCCTTGTCGGCCAGGATACTCTTTTTAGTTCATGCACGACATCTCTGAAAAATTTTGCAACTTTTCCAGGAAGTTCTCTGAAAAACTTTTTCCAGTTAATTTTTTTTCTGGCCTGAGCTGAAGGAGGTTTTCTTTCCTGCATCATTTTCTCCT
>CAYNMO010000044.1:0-3163 GCA_964398155.1 uncultured Actinomycetota bacterium
AAAAGATACGAAGGTGAAAATCTTTTAATTCAAAGATCTATATTGAAATTCTTTATCTGCGTGGCAAGTGGGGCACTTTCATTTACCGGAGCTATTGCATTTGCAACAGCACTCGCAATTATCTGAACAAAGAAAAAGAAAAATATCCAGATTGCTATAGATGTAAGTATTGATGTAGCTGTTTTATCTAGAATGACTGAAAACAGCATGGAAAGCGCCATCCAGAAAGTTCCATAGCAGATACACATAAACATAAAAATCAGTATCCTTAAAATCTCTTCTGAATTAGGCGGCACACCTATAACTCTCAAGCCTATGCCTGCAATTATCATTATCATGCTTCCAATAATAATTGCCATCGTTGTTATGCCTGCAAGAAATTTGCCGTTAATAATGCTGTCCCTGTAAATTGGCTGTGATAAAAGCCTGCTTAGATTCTTGGAGCTTCTTTCAGTATTTATAGCATCAAAACCAAATACAATACCAATAATAGGTATAAAGAAACTTAAGAAAAAAAGAAATGAAGGCAATACATCACCAGAAGTGGTAAACAGCTTTAAAAAAACAAATACATCTGTTGAGGACTGAGCAGCTGACCTTATATTCTGTATTGAAGCATAAATTGACGTAAGGCCAGTAAGATAAACAAGGGCAAGCAAAATTAGAAATTTTTTGCTGCTGAAATAATCAGCAAGCTCTTTTCTGTAAATTGTGAGAACGCTTTTCATTCTATACCTCTTTGAAATAGTTTAAGTAAACATCCTCCAGAGAGAAGTCCTTAATATCCATTTTTGTTAAAATAATACCATCCATATTTGTTACTATTTTGGAAATTTCCTGTCTTAAATCTTCATCTGTTCCAACGTGTATTGCATTTTCAGTTTTAGTGACTGAATTTATGCCTTTTAATGTTTTTATGCCTTCAATAACCTTGTCAACATCACCAATGAACTCAAGGTCTACCTGATATTTATTTCCACCAAACAGATTTTTACTCAGCTCAGATACATTCCCTTCACCAATTAGTTTTCCCTTTGACATGATGCCCACCTTATGGCAGACTCTTTGTACAAGATTTAACTGATGTGAAGAGATAAGAAAAGTAATTTTTTTATCTCTGTTAAGATTAAATATCATTTCAAGCATTTGGTTTGCTACCTCAACATCAAGACCTTCAGTAGGTTCATCAAATATTATAAGCTGAGGATCTTTAATTAAGACATCTGCAATGCCAAGTCTTTGCTTCATTCCCTTGGAAAAATATTTTACAATTTTGCTTTTCTCTTTCTCCAGACCTACGATATTCAGACATTCATCAATTTTCCCGGGTATTTCTTTTTCCGGAATGCTGTTTAACAGTGCTGTATATTCAAGATTCTGCACTGAAGTCATGTCCTCATAAAAACCAACTCTCTCAGGAAGATATCCGGTAATTCTTTTTATCTTTAGCGGTTCTCTTGTGGGAGAAAAACCAAGGACTGAAAGCTCTCCGGATGTTGGTTCAGTAAGCCCTAAAAGCATCAGAATGATTGTTGATTTGCCTGCTCCGTTTGGGCCAAGCAAACCATAGATTTCACCTTTGGGAATATTTAAATTTAAACTATCAACAACGGTTTTTAAACCATATTTTTTCGATAAATTTTTTGTGCTAATTATATAATTATCCATATTAACCTATTACATTATTATATTGATATTGTTGAATTATCTTCTTCCTAATTTAGCGAATATAAATGCTACGCCTACTATTACTATAACAATTATACCAATCCCGACCCAGCCCCAGATTGTAGGAGTCTGAACTGTGACTCTGACTTCCATTTTTGGACTGCTGTTTTCGCTTGAAACAGTCAGATTTACCATATAATCACCGGCAATTGTCTTATCAGGTGGGAATATTGTTACATCTATATCCTTTGTGGCTCCGGCATCAAGTTTGTCAATTAGATCAGGAGTATATTTAATTTTCCAGCCGTCTGGTCCTGAAGAAGCTAGTTTAATTTTTTCTATTGCTGCAGAACCTGTATTTTTTAGCTGAACAGCAAAATGATTGTCTTTACCGGAAGTGGTTTTCATATCATATCTTCCGCTTGTAGGCATAAATGTCAATGTGTAGGTTGCTGTAATAACTGCTTTGAACTCGGTTTCAGCCTGCAGAGTATCAGAAGAGGCTTTAATCTTTATTAAATATTCTCCAGGCTTCTGTTCTGTTAAAGGCATTGCTACAAATTTTAGACTTTCTTTTTTATCCGGAACAAGTTTTACAGCTGATATCTCAGTTGCTTCGTAAGAAGGCTGAATTGAAACATACCAGCCTTCAGGTGCTTCAGCTGTAAGATTAAAAACTGTTTCCTCTGCGCCTTTAAACAAAAGATCTCCTGCGAAAGAAAACTGCGAACCCGCTTTTGCTTTTATTTCTGGGTACGTAACGCTAAAACCAAGCGAAGGTGTTACCACAGCAGTAGTTGTTGTAGTTTCGTCCACCGCAAACAGCATACCAGGCAGAATAAAAAATGATGAAATAATCATAACAAGAGATACAACGATAAATGCTTTTTTAAATATTCGTATTTTTTCGTTCACTTTCATTAACTCCTTTTCAATAACTGAAATAAATTTTTTGACTTTACACGTATTTAGATTTTAAGCTAAATAGAAATTTTATAGTATTAGTTTTAAAAGTCAATATAATTGGGCAAATTGAGGGTGTCTGCAGCAGCTTGCGCCGTATAAATGATGGTATCCGTAAATGTCATTTAGCTCAGAGAAAAAATATGAAAAATTTTTATTTTAATATTTAATATATATGTGTTGAAATAAAGTTTAAAATTTATTATATTACCTAATAGAATAAATTGAATAAATACATGGCACCTTTAAATTAGTCCAGAGAGGCTAAAAGGTATAATAAGATGATAATTAGATTTAAATTAAAATTGAATATATTTGCTGGAGCCTTCTTGCTGTTTTTATAGTAAGAGGGTATTTTTTTTAAAAAATTTTTACAAAACAACTGAAAAGACCTTAAATAAATTATGCGAGAAAAAGCTACAGTTTTAAATATGGATGATATTGAAAGAATTATTAAAAGAATTTCTCATGAAATTGTGGAGAGAAACAAAGGCAGCGAGAACCTTATATTTATTGGGATACAGAAAAGAGG
>CAYNMO010000044.1:3173-13673 GCA_964398155.1 uncultured Actinomycetota bacterium
ATTAAAGAAATTATTGAAAAAATATCCGAAACGGAAATTAAATCGGGAAAACTTGATATTTCATTTTACAGGGATGATTTTAATGAAAAAGGCAAATCAGATGTAAATATTACGGATATTCCATTTGAAATAAAGGGAAGAGACATTGTTCTTGTGGACGATGTATTATTTACCGGAAGGACTATCAGGGCGGCAATGGATGCAATTATGGATTTTGGAAGGCCAAAATCAATTCAGCTGGTTGTCCTCATTGACAGGGGTCACAGAGAGCTGCCAATCAGGGCTGATTATGTAGGTAAAAATCTTCCAACTTCACTCAATGAATTTGTAGAGGTAAAGTTTACTGAAACAGATGATGAGGACAAGGTTTCAATTTGCTGGATATGATTTTTGAAGTTAAAAGCTGGATATATTTTATTTTATGATTTTGTTTTAATCATAAATAATTTTATTTTAAAATTATTATAAAGGAATAATAAAAAATACTTATGTGCGAAAAAAAAGACATACTAAGCCTTGATAAATTTAATGCAGGTGATATTTCTGACCTTCTTGTCCAGACAGATTCATTTGCAGAAATTTTAAAAAGAGATGTAAAAAAAGTTCCTGCTTTAAGGGGGAAAACAATCATTAATTTGTTTTTTGAACCAAGCACAAGAACAAAAGTATCTTTTGAAATTGCTGCAAAAAGATTGTCAGCAGACCTTATAAACTTTTCATCTTCATCCAGCAGTCTTAAAAAAGGTGAAACTGAAATTGATACTCTTAAAACTATAAATGCAATGAAAATAGACCTGGTGATAATAAGACACAGTGACAGTGGATACATTAATTATTTTGCCGAAAAAATGCCTGTACCTGTTATTAATGCGGGAGACGGCAAGCATGAACACCCGACTCAGGCATTGCTTGATCTCTATACTATTTTTAAAAAATTCACAAATTTTAATGGTCTTAAAGTCGGCATGGTGGGAGACATCCAAAACAGCAGAGTTGCGCGCTCTGATATCACGCTTTTTAAAAAAATGGGTATGGATGTAACAGTTGTTGCACCATCCATGCTTCTTCCTGAAAATTTTGAGTACTTTGGTGTAAAAACTGCTTCCTGTATTGATGACATAATTTCAGATGTTGATATATTATATATGCTGAGAATGCAGTTTGAGAGGCAGGACAAAAAGTTTTATCCATCTGTTGCTGAATATAACAGATTTTTATCATTAAATTCCCAAAGGCTTGGGTTAATGAAAAAGGATTCTATTGTCATGCACCCCGGACCAGTCAACAGGGGAATTGAAATTTCTGATGAAGTAATGGAAATGCAGGATATCACGGACAGCAGAATATGTATTAACGACCAGGTAACTAATGGTGTTGCTGTGAGGATGGCTGTTCTTTATTATGCACTAAGCTAAAGATATATTGATTTTTAAGTGTAATTTTGGGAAATGTTTTTAAAGTTTTTTAATATTAACAATGTTTTTTAGGCTTTCTAATATTAATAGAGAGAACCGGGAATATTTATGGAGTTTGGAAATTTAAATTTAGCAGAAAAAGAAAATATAATAATAAGGAACGGTTTTATTGTAAATCCTGATAACGGAGAGCAATTCGAGTCGGATGTTCTTATAATAAACGGCAGCGTCAAAGAAATAAAAAAGAATATCAAACTTAAGGAAGTTGATGCCCTTAAAGAAATAGATGCTTCGGGATTATATGTATGCCCCGGTTTTATGGATATGCATGTGCATTTGAGAGACCCAGGCAATTTCCCAGAAGAAGATATGGAAAGTGGGATAAAGGCTGCTTTAAGAGGAGGAATAACTTCCTTGGCCTGCATGCCTAATACAGATCCTGTGCTTGACTGCACATACTTAATAGAATATATAAAATTGAAAGCAGCGAAGCTAAATTTTAATATCAGCCCCGTTGCTTCAATAACAAAAAACCTTCTGGGCGAAAAACTAAGTGAATTCGGATTGCTTTTAAATTCAGGTGCGGCTGCTTTTTCAGATGACGGCAGATGTGTACAGAATTCAAGACTAATGTACGAAGCCATGAGATACGGAGCACAGTTTGACGCTCTTTTTATTTTGCATGAGGAGGAGCAAAGTTTTTCAGAAAACGGACTTGTCAATGAGGGTTATTATTCCTCAATGCTTGGCCTGGAGGGAATATCGGAGCTAAGTGAGGATTTAATGGTTTCAAGAGATATTATGCTTGCCAAAGCTTCAGGGGCAAAGATACACATAACTCACATTAGCAGTGCAGGATCCGTCAGGATGATCGCAGATGCAAAAAAAGACGGAGTAAAAATTACATGTGATACAACAGGCGAGCATTTATTTTTTAATGACAGTGCTTTAACAGGTTTTGATACAAACTTTAAGATCAAGCCGCCAATAAGGAGTGAATCAGACAGAAGAGCGATAATAGAAGGTTTAAGAAATGGCACTATTGATGCAGTTGCAAGTGATCATGCACCGCATCTGTCTTCAGAAAAGAACACAAGCTTTAAAGAAGCCGCTTTTGGATCAATCGGACTTGAAACTTTATTTAAGGCAAGTCTGACAAAACTGTTTTTTGAAGAAAATTTCAGCCTCAGTAAAATAATATCTCTGATAAGTTTAAATCCTGCCAGAATATTAAATACTCAGGACTCGTCACTTAAAACCGGAAAAATTGCAAATATAGCAATTGTTGATATAAATAAACAGAATATTTATAAAACGGGCAGTATAATTTCAAAGAGCAAAAATTCTGCCTTTTTAAATCAGTCGCTAAAAGGTGAAATTATGTTCACGATTTCAAATGGACGAATAATGTTTGTTAATGATAAATAATTTTTGATTTCTTAAGAGGGGATTATTTTGAAAGCAGTTTTAATGCTTGAAGACGGAACGGTATTTAAAGGAAAAAGCTTTGGAAGCAATGGAGAAATAACCGGAGAGGTTGTTTTTAATACATCCATGACCGGATATCAGGAAATTCTCACTGATCCCTCCTATAATGAACAGATAATTACCATGACTTATCCTCAGATTGGCAATTATGGGGTAAATGAAAAAGATATGGAATCGGGCAGAATCCAGCTGTCAGGATTAATTGTAAAGGAATATCTTGATTATTACAGCAACTGGAGAGCGCAGTCCAGCCTTGACGATTATCTTAAAAAGTATAATATTGCAGCAATTTCAGACATAGATACCAGAGAACTGACCCGTCATATAAGATCCAAAGGCTCCATGAACGGGATTTTATCAACTGAAAATTTTGATATTGATTATCTCAGAAAAAAACTTGATGATTATCCGGGATTAATAGGGAGAGATCTGGTTAAAAATGTAACCTGCAGCAAACCTTACTATTACAATAAAAAATTAAAAAACAGACAATACAATATTACAGCCATCGATTATGGCCTCAAGCTTAATATATTAAGATGCTTAAGTGATGAAGGCTTTATGATAAAGGTAGTTCCCGCAACTGCGTCATCGGCTGATATCTTAAAAGACAATCCAGATGGAATATTTTTGTCCAATGGCCCCGGAGATCCTTCGGCCATAGACTATGCAATAAAAACTATTTCGGAGCTTGTCGGTAAAAAACCGGTTTTTGGTATATGTCTTGGACATCAGCTGCTCGCTCTCGCTCTTGGAGCAAAAACATATAAACTTAAATTTGGACATCATGGAGGAAATCATCCAGTAAAAAATATTGAAACAGGTGGTGTTGAGATTACAACACAAAATCATGGATTTAATGTAGACACAGAATCACTGAAGAGATTAAAAAATATAAAGTACTCTATTACTCATGTCAATCTTAACGACGGGACTATAGAAGGTATTGACTATGAAAATATAAGCGCATACTCTGTTCAGCATCATCCTGAAGGCGGTCCCGGGCCTCATGACTCAAGATATATTTTTAAAAAATTCGCGGAAAAAATAGAAAAATTTGCAAACAATAACAAATAACAAACTTAATTAAATTAATGCCAAAAAGAAAAGATCTTAAAAAGATATTAATAATAGGTTCAGGTCCAATAATTATAGGACAGGCATGCGAATTTGATTATTCGGGTGTTCAGGCCTGTAAAGTGTTAAAAGAAGAAGGCTATAAGGTTATATTAATTAACAGCAACCCTGCAACAATAATGACCGATCCTGAATTTGCAGACAAAACTTATATTGAACCTTTAATGCCTGAATTTGTAGAAAAAATAATAAAAATTGAGAGGCCGGATGCAATACTTCCAACCATGGGAGGACAAACCGGACTTAATATAGCCGTAAGCCTTGCAAATTCAAAAGTACTCGAAAAATATAGTGTGGAATTAATCGGTGCAAATGTAGATGTGATAAACAAAGCTGAAGACAGAGAACTTTTTAAGCAGGCAATGAAAAATATCGGCTTATATGTTCCTCCGAGCGGGTATGTCAGCAGCCTGGCAGAGGCTTTAAAAATTGCTTCAAGGCTGTATTATCCACTTGTAGTTCGCCCAAGTTTTACTTTGGGAGGACTTGGAGGAGGAGTTGCTTTTAACAGGGAAGAGTTTACTGAAATAGTTACCAGGGGCATAGAACTTTCACCTGTGGGCCGGGTTCTTGTTGAGAAATCAGTTGCCGGCTGGAAAGAGTATGAACTTGAGGTAATGAGAGACAAGAATGACAATGTTGTTATTGTCTGCTCAATTGAGAACATAGATCCAATGGGTGTCCACACCGGAGACAGCATTACAGTGGCACCGGCACAAACGCTCACTGATAATGAATATCAGATTATGAGAAATGCCTCTCTTGCGATAATAAGAGAAATAGGCGTCGAAACAGGAGGGTCAAATATACAGTTTGCAATAAATCCCCAAAACGGGAAAATGGCTGTAATTGAAATGAATCCCAGAGTATCAAGAAGCAGTGCACTTGCGTCAAAAGCCACGGGTTTCCCGATAGCAAAAATTGCAACAAAATTAGCAATAGGGTACACCCTTGATGAAATACCAAACGATATTACAAAAAAAACTCCTGCATGTTTTGAACCTTCGATAGATTATGTAGTTGTAAAATATCCCAGGTGGGCTTTTGAAAAATTTCCCGGGACAGACATGAGCCTGACTACAAGAATGAAATCTGTCGGAGAAGCAATGGCAATAGGCAGAACCTTTAAGGAAGCTCTGCAAAAATCCATCAGATCTCTTGAAATAGACAGATTTGGTCTTGGTGCTGACGGCAGGGAAAATCTAAAGCATGATAATTTAAAATATATGCTTTCTGTACCTAATCAGGACAGGCTTTTTTATGTCAAATATGCGCTTGAGCAGGGGATGTCAGTAGAAGATATTTTTAATTTTACCAAAATAGATCCATGGTTTTTAAATAATATAAAAGACTTTGTTGAATTTGAAAAAGGTTTTAAAAACACACTTATAGGTGATCTTGACTATGATAAACTTCTTCAGGCAAAAAAAATGGGTTATTCCGATGTTCAACTGGCTTATTTATGTAAAAGCACAGATAATGACATAAGAAAACTTAGAAAAGATTTTGGTATTAATGCTGTATTTAAGACAGTAGATACCTGTGCCGCAGAATTTGAAGCTTCAACCCCTTATTATTATTCTACATATGAGTCCGTGAGCGAAATAGCAGAATCTGACAAGAAAAAGATAATAATTCTTGGAAGCGGCCCCAACAGAATAGGGCAGGGAATAGAGTTTGATTATTGCTGCGTACATGCTTCTTTTGCTTTGCATGAAAAAAATTATGAAACGATTATGGTTAACTGCAACCCGGAAACCGTCAGTACTGATTACGATACTTCTGACAGACTTTATTTTGAGCCTTTAACATATGAAGATGTAATGAATATAATTGAAGCTGAAAATCCATATGGAGTAATAGTTCAGTTTGGCGGACAGACACCTTTAAAACTTGCCTTGAGGCTTTCTAATTCAGGAGTCAATATTCTTGGTACATCTCCGGACAGCATAGATCTGGCTGAAGACAGGAAAAGATTTGGTGCCATACTTGATTCCTTAAAAATACCACAGCCTGAAAACGGGACAGCAATGAACGTTGAAGAAGCCAGAGAAATTGCTTCAAGAGTAGGCTATCCGCTGTTAGTCCGACCTTCCTATGTTCTTGGCGGCAGAGCAATGGCGATAGTTTATGAAGAAGAAAATCTGCTCAGCTATGTGGAAAAAGCTTTTAAAGTTTCTGCAGGATTTCCTGTCCTTATTGATAAATTTCTTGAGCAGGCAACGGAAGTTGATGTCGACGCTGTATTTGATGGTGAAGAAATATTTATTGGAGCGGTAATGGAGCATATAGAAGAAGCAGGTATTCATTCGGGAGACAGCGCATGTGTAATTCCTCCTTTTGCTCTAAATAAAAGCATTATCACTAAAATAAATGAGTATACTTTTAAAATTGCAAAAATGCTTAAAGTGGTTGGCCTTATTAATATTCAGTATGCTGTAAAGAATTCAACCGTATATGTGCTTGAGGCAAACCCCAGAGCTTCCCGCACCGTTCCTTTTGTCAGCAAATCAATAAAAGTGCCTGTCGCAAAAATTGCTGCAAGAGTAATGGCCGGGGAAAAATTAAAAGATATTGATTTTAAAAGAGTTGATTCAAATAGTCTTGATTATTTCAGCATTAAAGAAGCTGTTCTCCCATTTAACAGATTTCCAGGAACAGATACAATACTGGGTCCGGAAATGAAATCAACGGGAGAAGTAATGGGTATTGATAAAAATTTTGGAGTTGCTTTTGCCAAATCACAGCTTGCAGTAAACCAGAAATTCCCATCATCAGGTACTGTATTTATAAGCGTGCGAAACAGTGATAAAAAAAGCATGTCTAATCTGGTTAAAAAGATTTCAGAGCTTCAGTTCAAGATAATTACAACAAGAGGAACCGGAGAATATCTTGAAAGTCTTGGAATAAAATGCGACAAAGTGTTAAAAATAAGAGAAGGAAGACCAAATGTTCTTGATTTGATAAAAAATGGCGAAATAAACCTTATTATTAATACTCCTGAAGGCAGCGAGGCAAGAAGTGATGGCTATTATTTAAGAACAGCTGCAGCACTTCTAAATGTTCCATGTATTACAACCATATCAGGTGCAAGCGCGGCCATACAGGGCATATATGAATTAAGGTTAAGCTCAAATATAAACGTTAAGGCAATACAGGACTATTAAATGAAACTGATAAAGGGTGAAATTATTTCAAATAAAAAAATAGGTGAAGATCTTTTTAAAATGACTGTATTTTCACCTTATATTGTTAAAAATTCCATGCCGGGCCAGTTTGTAAATATTAAATGCTCAAGTGGCAATACTATTGATCCATTTCTGCGGAGGCCTTTTTCCATTCATGATGCTGAGCCTGATTTTAAAGTCTTTTCAATTTTATATGTATTAAAAGGCATAGGGACAGACTATCTGTCAAAACTTAACGCTGGAGATATTATTGATTTTGCCGGGCCGCTTGGCAATGGCATAGATACTTCTCAAAGTGAAAATAAAAATTTTCTCCTTATAGGCGGAGGAATAGGAGTTGCGCCTTTGTATTTTTTGGCAAAAAAACTGGTATCTGAGGAGAAGAACATATTTTTTGCTGCGGGCTTTAAAAATAATAATTTTTTACTTTTTGAAAAAAATCTTCAGATTTTAAAAATAAGCTATGAGATATATTCAGAAGATGGGACATATGGTAAAAGAGGCAAGGTTACTGATTTGTTTAACGAAGGAACAGAAGATTTTAAGAATTATGAAGTAGTCTGCTGCGGCCCTATTGGGATGTACAAGGCTCTTCAGAATGTTTTTGCCTTAAACAATATGAAAGCAAAAGCATTATTTGAAGAGATTATGGCTTGTGGAATAGGAGTATGCAAAGGCTGCGCAATGAAATTTAAAAACAGTGACGGTACTTTTGAATACAGGACCGTATGCAAAGATGGACCCGTATTTGATTTAATGGAGGCGACAATTGATTAACAATATGCCAAAAGGATTATCTGTAAAACTCGGCAGCCTGGAGCTTAAAAATCCGATAGTCACCTGCTCGGGTACTTTTTCAAGCGGAATTGAATATAATGACTTGTATGATGTCAGCCTGTTGGGCGCAATTACAACAAAAAGTTTTTCTCTTGAAGAACGTCTGGGCAACAAGCCTCCAAGATTATGTGAGACTCCTGCCGGACTTTTAAATTCGATAGGCCTCCAAAATGAGGGAATAGATTTTTTTATAAACGAACATCTTCCCGTTGTCAAGAAATTCGGGTTTACGGTTATCCTGAGTATTTTGGGAGACAGTGTTTCTGAATTTATAGAGCTTGCCGTAAAAATAAGAAAAATTGAAGATGATATTGCTGCAGTGGAATTAAATCTGTCCTGCCCCAACATTAAAAAAGGAGGATTAGCTCTCGGCTCAGACCCCGAAGAAGTGGAAAAAGCTGCCGCAGCAGTAAGAAAAATATTAAATATACCGGTAATAGTAAAGTTAAGCCCCAATAATAACAATTTATCGGAGCTTGCGCTAAGAGCAAAAAATGGAGGAGCAGAAGCTGTTTCTCTAATTAACACTGTTATCGGGATGGCTATAGATATAAATACCTTTAAGCCTAAATTAGGAAATGTCACCGGTGGTCTGTCCGGACCCGCAATAAAACCTATAGCAGTTGCTAAAATTTATAATCTGCATAAAGAAAATATACTTCCCATAATAGGTATGGGGGGAGTATTTGACTATAAAGACGCAATAGAATTAATGATAGCCGGAGCCAGTGCAGTTGGTATTGGGACTGTAAATTTTATCGAATATGATGCCGGGAAAAACATTATCGATGGATTAATCAGCTATATGGGAAGCAGTAATATAAAAAATATAAGTGAAATTATCGGCAGCGTAAAGGCAGGTTGAAAAAGTTGGAGATAAAAAATTATATAAACGAGAACGATACTGATAATATTAGAAAAAAATTAAAAACAAAAGACAGGCTCATACTGAGTCTTGATGTTCCGGGTAAAAAAGAAGCATTTGATGTTTTAAAACAGGCAGACAATATGATTTCTACTATCAAGGTTGGTCTTGAATTGATTTACAATGAGGGACTGGGTATTGTGGATATTGTAAGAAAATCTGGTTATAAGGTTTTGCTTGATGCCAAATTAATGGATATTCCAAATACTATAGCGGGTGCGGCTCGAGGGATCAGCAGTCTCGATGTCAGCATGATTACACTGCATGCGTTTGGAGGTTCGGCAATGATTAAAAGTGCTCACGACACTCTCTCAGTGCTTTGCAGCCAAAAAAATAAATACAGACCTCTGTTATTTGGAGTAACTGTATTAACCAGTCTCGATGACAGTGATCTTGAAAGTTTCGGTTTTAAAATTAAATACACTGATCTTGTTCTGAATATGGCGCGAATTGGTATAGAGAGCGGAATAGACGGAATAGTATGCTCCCCAAATGAAGTAGGTCTTTTAAGAAAAAACCTGGGGAGAAATTTTCTGATCGCCACTCCGGGGATAAGGCTTGCAGAAGAAAGTTCGTCCGACCAGAAGAGAGTAAACACACCCCAGAAAGCCATAAAGGAAGGTGCTGATTTTATAATTGTTGGACGACCCATTATAAAAAGCGAAAATATTAAAAACACCATAGAATTATTTCTGGAAAAGATTGAGAGTGAGATATTAAATGATAAAAATTGTTGAACAAAAAACAAAAGCAGACATACTCCAAATGTTTAAAGATACAAATGCCATGATGGAAGGCCATTTTAAACTAACCTCCGGTTATCATAGTCAGTATTATCTTCAGTGTGCAAGGCTTTTACAGTATCCTGATCTTACTTTTAAACTTATAAGTGAACTTCCTCAGATAATAGGTGAAAAAATACTTAAAAATATAGATACAGTCATATCTCCGGCTATCGGGGGTATTCAGTTTGGATATCTGCTTGCTTATAAATTGGGTAAAAAGATGATTTTTGCAGAGCGAAAATCAGAAAAAATGGAAATAAGAAGAGGATTTGAAATAAAAAAAGGAGAGAGGCTCATCGTTGCAGAGGATGTTATAACAACAGGTGGGTCAGTAAAAGAAATAATTGATATCTGCAGGTCAAACGGAGCAGAAGTTGATGCTGTTGTTTCTATTGTCAACAGGTCAGAAAATGTTGATTTTGGAGTTCCATATTATTATCTGGTTAAATTTGATATAGACAAATACAGTCCCGATAACTGTCCGCTGTGCAGGGAAGGTATTGATATTGAATATCCCGGAAGCAAAAAAAATAATTAGTTTCAGGCCTCACAATTAACTTAAAATAATCCGATTAATATTATTTTAAGTTAAGTTTAAATAAATAATTTAATAAAAAACTTAATTTAATTACCAGAGACTAATTAAGAAATTAAAAAAATACTGGCAATAAAAATAATGTAACCATAAAGTTTTTTTCCCTTATTTTTTTAGGCAAACATCAAAA
>CAYNMO010000045.1:0-567 GCA_964398155.1 uncultured Actinomycetota bacterium
ACTTTTCGCAAAAACCATGAATTCGGCTGCGATAGTTTTTCCTTCGCCTGTCTTCATCTCTGCAATTTTTCCTTCAAAAAGGACTATTCCTCCGAAAAGCTGGACATCAAAATGCCTCATATTGAGTGTCCTCTTGCCAGCCTCTCTTACAACAGCAAAAGCTTCAACCATTAAATCTTCAAGAGTTTCCCCTTTTTCAAATCTCGCCCTAAGCTCTGGGGTCTTAAGCCTTAGCTGTTCATCACTCAGACTGCTTATTTCAGGCTCCATATTGTTTATCTGATCAATAATCGCATCATATTTTTTTCTTATTTTGCCCTGACCTGCTCTTAAAATATTCCCAAATTTAAACATTTACACCACCATATTTATTATTATTAGTTTAAGTAATAAAAATTTTTTAATCCTAAAAGTAAAAAACTTTTAAAATCCATATATTAACCCGCGCAGCAAAACATTATAAAATTTGCTGTAAATAACTTAGAAATTAATTTTAATAAAACATATAAAAATTAAAATAGAAAACTAATTCTGTGGGTCAATAAGACCGTAATTTTCATCTTTTCT
>CAYNMO010000045.1:577-3227 GCA_964398155.1 uncultured Actinomycetota bacterium
CTGCTGTTTTGCCTGTTTCTGAATTAACAAATACGTAAAAATCATGTCCGATAAGCTCCATCTGAAGAGATGCTTCTTCTGGTGTCATGGGTTTTATCTCAAATTTCTTGGTTTTTACTATCGTTTTTAAATCTTCCAGGTTTTCTTCAAACCCTTCAGTGGCAGCCTTTACTTCAGGCACTCTTCTGACTTTCTGAATTATTTTGCTTTTATATTTTATTACCTGTCTTTCTATCTTGTTATTTACTCTGTCGATTGCCTCAAAAAAATCGACCCCATAGTCTGTTGCCCTTATAACTGCCCTCGAGGTAAAAATTGTCACGACAATTTTATTATTTAAATTAATACTTGGATTTTTTTCAAGAGAAAATTCTATTTCAATTTTTACTATCTTGTCGTCAAACTTTTCAACTCTTGCCTTAATCTTTTTTTCAACATAATCTTTTATGTCATCATTTAATTCAACATTTCTGCTCTTTAAGATATAGTCCATGTCGATCTCCTTTTCTTAGAAATATTAAATTATTTCTGTTTAATTTTTCCACTGCATCTTTAAAAATACATTACCATGCATTTAAGTATTAATTACAACCTTAACCTCCTGATTTAATATTATTTATTATAATCTATACTTTATCATACAGCTCTGGCAATAGTGAGTAAATAAATATTTTTGGCACCGCACTTTTTTAATGCCTGCGAAATCCCATTAAGAGTATTGCCCGTAGTCCATACATCATCGATCAGCAGTATATTTTTTTTGCATGCACTTAATACGCTCTGCGCTTTAAATACACCTTCAAGATTTACTTTTCTTTCGTAAAGTCCAAGATTATGCTGCTTTAAGGTCTTTTTTATTTTGATTATATTGTCTCCATAAGGAATCCCTGTTTCTTTTGAAAACATTTTCACCAGAATCTGCATGTGATTTTGGGCCTGACTGGCAGAATCTGAAGCTGCAGACCTGAAATCAACAAAATCTGGAACTGTATCCACATAATCAATTGTTTCGCTAAAATAGTTTTCCAAATATGCTTTTTTTAAAAAACCGGTCAGGACAGGAGCAAGCGTGTAGATTTTACGGTATTTGAACTTTATTATTAACTCTTTTAATATTCCGCTGTATATTCCAAAACTTCGCAGTCTGTAAAAACTATATTCGCTGTCACGGCAGACAGGGCATCCTGCTTTTTTTTTATCATTATTACCTGCATTGTTTAAATCAGGATTTGTCTTTAGGGCCTGTTTTTTTGAAATTACCTCATCAGACAATAAACCCCCTGAATTGCCTTTCGTGGAAGATGGCTCCTTATTTACAGTAAAAGGTGCGCCGCACAAATTACAGGAAATATTTTTTATTTCCGCTATGCTGCGGCGGCATTTTTCACACAGAAAACCTTCGTTTATATCTCCGCATGAGGAGCATATTTCGGGGGAAAAAATATTGTTAATCGCTTGGCATCCTGTCGTTTTCAATTGTGACATTAGACATTATTTTTGCGCTTGGATGAATAATAATGCCATCCTCTATTACGCTTTTTGAACCAATAACGGCTTTTTCAAGAACAGAAGCCCTGTTCTTGATTTTCGTATCATATCCAATTATTGCACCTATTAATGATGCGTCTTTGCCAATATATCCGCTTCCCCATTTTATCCCTCTGTAAAGTATGGCTCTTTCATCAATAACCGTATTGTCTCCAACGATAATAGGCCCGTATAATTTTGCACCTTTTTTTATCGTGCAGTTATTTCCTATCACAATAGGAGGAATCATAACAACTTCTTCTTCTATTTTGCAGTTTTTGCCCAGCCATATGCCCTCGTTTAACTGAATTCCCGGAATTTTTAACTTCACTTTTCCTTCAAGTGCATCAAAATTACCCTGCTGGTACTGCTCAAGACTTCCGACATCATTCCAGTATCTTTCATGTTTATATCCATAATAAGGTATTGATTCAGAAAGAAGTTTTGGGTACAGATCCCTTCCAAAATCATAAAAAGCGCCATATGGTATGTGATCAAAAATACCAGGTTCAAAAACATAAATTCCGCTGTTTGCCATATGACTTTTTGCTTCGCCCATCAATGGCTTTTCCTGAAATCCTGTTATTTTATTGTCATTATCTGTAATTACAACCCCGTATTGGGAAGGGTCGTCAACTTCACTTAGGGCAAGAGTACATATGCTGTTTTTCTTTTTATGAAAGTCCATCAGTTCGGTAAGGTTTATATCCGTAAGTGCATCACCGCTGAGTATCAGGAAAGTCTCTCCTTCAAAAAAAGATTCAACTTTTTTAACACCTCCGGCTGTTCCAAGCAATTCAGGCTCATAGGAATAAGTAATATTTACATTCCACTTTGATCCGTCACCAAAATAATCCTTTATTGCCTCAGGATACCAGTGCAGATTGCATACTATTTCGCTGAATTTATGCTCAGCCAGAAGCTCGATAATGTGCTCCATTACCGGTTTGTTTACAATAGGCGCCATAGGTTTTGAAATAAGATCCGTCAGTGGCCTCAGCCTTGTTCCAAGGCCTGCAGCAAGTACCATTGCCTTATTTTTTAAAGCCATATAGTCTCCTTAAATCTTTTTAAAACCAAAGATTTATATATTATTTAAAAATTAATAAAACATGCACAGCTT
>CAYNMO010000045.1:3237-4625 GCA_964398155.1 uncultured Actinomycetota bacterium
TGAAAATTTAAAACAATTTTCCTATGTTTTCAGTAAATGAAGGATATATAACACCTTTTTCTGTGATTATGCCTGTTATATTTAAGCAGGAGTTACGTCAAATGAAGGGTTCCTTACCGGCATATCATCGCTGATTATTCTTTTGCCAAGAACTTCCCTTACTTCCCTGCCGTCTCTTTCCTCAATTGGTATCTGGCTTCCTGTTTTTATGTTTATATCTATTGTTGACAAAGGAGCCGCGATAAAAAAAGGTATTTTGTAATAAGAAGCTAAAATAGAAACACCAAGTGTTCCTATTTTGTTAGCGCTGTCACCGTTAGCAGCTATCCTGTCTGCACCTGCGACTACGGCATCAACTTCACCTTTTGACATCATATGTGCAGCCATATTATCTGTAATAATAAAAAAAGGTATGTTTTCCTGTTCAAGCTCCCAGGCAGTGAGTCTGGCTCCCTGAAGATAAGGTCTTGTCTCATCAACCACAACATTCCTGATCTTTCCGACAGAAGCAAGGCTTCTTATGACTCCAAGAGCTGTGCCGTATCCGGCAGTTGCAAGAGCACCCGCATTGCAGTGTGTTAAAATCCTGACTTGAGATTTAAAATTCTTAAAAGCTTCAAGTCCGTTTTCCCCAATTTTTTTATTTATAAGGACATCTTCATATTCTGTTTTTTCTGCTTCCGCAACAAGAGCTTTTTTTATTGATGCAATATCAAGGTCTTCATTATTAAGAAAAACATCCTTCATTCTTTTTAGAGCCCAGAAAAGATTAACTGCAGTCGGTCTTGAAGCTGCAAGACAATCAAGAGCATTCTCAAAATAATTTTTAAAATCCTCTTTCGAAGAACCTTCATACTGGATCGCGGCGATTGCTGCCCCGTAAGCAGCGCTGACTCCTATCGCCGGAGCCCCGCGTACAATCATGTCCTTTATTGCCACAGCGACTTTTTCAAAAGTATCACATACTTCGTATTCCTTTATAAAGGGAAGTTTTCTCTGATCAATGAGATGCAGATTTCTTCCATCCCATATCAAAGTCTGTACTTTGCTGTTATTATCCATTTAAAACAGGCAGCTTTCTCTTAATCTTAAAATTATATTCTTTAAGTTTAAAATAATTCGTTTAAGTTGACCAAATCAATTTAGCGCTAATAATTTGTTTTGCGACAGATTAAGTACCTGAAGTCCAGGATGAAAGATATTCTTCCTGTTCGCCTGTTAACTTGTCTATTTCAATTCCCATGCTTTCAAGTTTTAGACGCGCAATATTTTTATCAATATCGTCTGGAACTGCATAAACTTTTTTCTCCAGGCTTTTACCTTCTTTTTTAAGAGCTAAAATATATTCCGCACTGAAGGCCTGATTGGCAAAACTCATATCCATAACA
>CAYNMO010000045.1:4635-13604 GCA_964398155.1 uncultured Actinomycetota bacterium
CTGCAAGAACATATATCCTTCTGTCGTCTTTCATAAGATATTCTTCCACCATAGGTTTGACTCTCTTAACCGACTTGCAGTTTTTCTTTAAATAATTCAAGTCAATTTCTGCATCAAAATGACCGGAGTTGGCAACTATTGTTCTGTCCTTGCATTTTGAAAGTATTGGCTCGCCTATAACATTCTTGTTTCCTGTTACAGAAAGAAAAATATCTCCGACTAGAGCAGCCTCTGTATTTTTCATAACCTGAAATCCGTCCATTTTGGCTTCAAGAGCTTTAAGCGGATTTATTTCTAGAATAATAACATCGGCTCCCATTCCTTTTGCTCTCATGGCAACGCCTCTTCCGCACCAGCCATAACCAACTACTACAAATCTTCTGCCGGCCAACAGAACATTGGTTGCCCTTAAAATACCGTCAAGGGTGCTCTGTCCTGTACCGTATCTGTTATCAAAATAATGTTTTGTTTTTGCCTCATTTACAGCAATTATCGGATAAAGGAGAACACCTTTTTCTTCCATGCTCTTAAGCCTGATAACGCCTGTCGTTGTTTCTTCCGTACCGGCAATAATATTGCCAATAAGATCCTGTCTTTTGCTGTGCAGAAGGGATACAAGATCTGCACCATCATCCATCGTAATATTTGGCTTAGCATCAAGAACACTGTTTATATGCTTGTAATAAGTATCATTATCCTCGCCCTTGATGGCAAAAGTCGATATGCCGTATTCTGCTACAAGCGCAGCGGCAACATCATCCTGAGTGCTTAATGGATTTGATGCACATATACATACGTCAGCTCCGCCCTCTTTTAATGTTATCATAAGATTTGCTGTTTCTGTTGTAACATGCAGGCAGGCAGCAATTTTTACACCCTTTAATGGTTTTGTTTTGGCAAATTCTTTTTTTATATTCCTTAAAACGGGCATGTCTGCTTCGGCCCACTCTATTCTGTCTTTACCTGAAGAGGCAAGATTTTTATCCTTAATATCAAATTCCATTTTAAATCCCTTCTTTTATTTTAAAATTTATATATTCAAAATTATCAAAATTATGATTTTATTACTAAGTCAGATATTCTTTAACCAGAGCAAAACATATATTTAACTTTAACAGAATAACTTTAAAAAATAATTAAATATGTTTTTGCCGGCTGTCAAAAAAATAGAAAACAAAAAGATGCTGCGTTAAAATCCCAGGAAACCTCATTTTTTATCTAATTTTTTTAAAAGCATTAATGCGTCACACTACTTTTGCCAGCTCCGCTTTCAGTGCAGCTATTTTGCTGACAGGCGTCGGGTTTATATCATTTAAAAGTGCAAGATAAACACTGGATATACCTCCAAGATACATCATATTCATTGCCTTTTCAAAATCTGAGCTGCCCTCTGCTTCAATCTCAATTATTTTATTGAAATTATCTTCAATAAGCTTTTCGGTTGTTTCAATTCTTGTTTTCATGACGGCTGACTGGCTTTTATCTTTAAAAACTATAAGCACAAAATCCTTTGTAATATCTTTAAGTCTTTCCCATCCGACAGTTTCGTTATGATTAAGCTCAGGAAACTCATTCCAGAATGCGGGGCACTTTGAGTTTTCATTTATCTGACATTTCCATCTGAATGCTACAGGAGCCATCAGGCCTTCAAATCCATAAATTACAGGAAGGCGTGACCCTATTTCAATAGCTATTTTCTTTGCAGGATTATTCTCAGAAGTAACATCCCTGCTGTAAAGACCAGCTTTTGCCTTTATTGCAGAAATTGCACGGGTGATTTTATCCATATCAAGATTTATAAGTCCAATTCTGCCCATTATTATATATAGAGGCAGAAACAAATAACCTGAGGCAGCTCTTGGCTGATAACCTCCCGGAGAAGTTACAAGACATTTGTTGTTTTCGCCGGCAATTTTTTCCATTTTGCCTCCGGATGTTGAAAAAATTACTTCACATCCTCTCTTTAGCGCCTCATTTGCAGTGGCAACTGTCTCCTCTGTCCCGCCTGAATAACTCACCGCGACAACGAGCCAGTTTTTATCTATGAAAGAAGGAAGTTTATACCCTTTGACTGTTTCAACAGGAATAGAAATTTCATACCTTACAAGGCTTTTAATAATATCTCCTGCAAAACCTGAGCCTCCCATTCCAAGAAATGCCAGCCCGGCAAAATCACCTTTTCTTATTTTGGATATATCTGTATTTTCACCAATATCTTTTGCCTGGCTTAACTGGTTATAAAAATTTTCTTCTATTCCCAGCATGTTTTCAGGATCAAGAGACTTTATTTTTTCAAGATCATCTAAAATATTCAATTATGCTATCCCTTCTATTACC
Source organism: uncultured Actinomycetota bacterium (assembly GCA_964398155.1). GTDB lineage: Bacteria > Actinomycetota > Humimicrobiia > Humimicrobiales > Humimicrobiaceae > JAMDDL01. Next base: position 6,973 of record CAYNMO010000045.1, read on the forward strand.
CGTTTGCCTATAATTAATAATTCCTTTAGTCTCTTCTCGCTTGAGCTCTCAGCATAAACTCTGACTACAGCTTCAGTGCCGCTCGGTCGTATCATCAGCCAGCTTCCATCCTCAAGAACATACTTAAAACCATCAATGGTAATAACTTCAGTAACTTTCTCAGCTTTAACTGCAGCAGGGATCTCAGTCTCAAGCAAAGTTTTAATCCTGTCTCTTTGCCTTATCTCAATATGGTAGTCGTTGCGGCCAAAAACAAAATAACCATACCGGTCATAAATATCTTTGAGTATCTCATTTAATGTCTTTTTTTCTTTTGCCATTATTTCAAGCAGTTTAAGCCCCATCAGCATTCCGTCTCGCTCGGGTATATTGCCGTTTGTCCAGAGGCCGCCGCTCTCTTCACCACCCATAATTACATCGCCTTTTAATATTTCCTGCGCAATATACTTAAATCCCACGGGGGTTGTCAAAACCTCAAGGTTGTTTTTTTGGGCCATCCTGCTGATTAAGGAAGACGTGGTAACTGTTTTTATTATTCTTCCTTTTGTTTTATTGCTCTTGATTAGATCATCAAGCGCTATTGCAAAAATGTGATGCGAGCTTATAAAATTTCCTTCCTCGCCAATAGCCCCTATTCTGTCTGCGTCTCCGTCAAGACAGATACCTGCTTTGATTTTATTTATCTTCAAAAAATCAATGGCTTCCAGCATATTGTCTCCTACTGGTTCAGGATTAATACCGCCGAATGCAGGATTAAAGATATTGTGGATCTCGTAAATATTTTTAAGTCCCATTTCCTCAAGTATAGTCAGATAGATTTGCCTGCCGGCACCATACATCGGGTCAATGAGTATATCAAATCCGATATTTCTTATTAAATCAGTATCAATAATCTCGTATATCTTTTTTTTATAATCAGGCAGGAAACTGCTCAGCTCATAGTTTCCGGCAAGTCTGTCATTTATAATATCTTCATTTATAATTTTTACTTTTTTTAGATACTGCCCATTATTTATTCCATTATTTACAAATTCTTCAATATCGCCGATTATGTCCATTGTTGCGGAACCGCCATAAGGGCCTTTTATTTTAAAGCCGTTATATTTATATGGATTATGGCTTGCAGTTATCATTATACCCATATCGGCCTGTCTTGAAACTACAGCATTGGACAGTATTGGAGCCGGAACAAATGAGTCCGAAAGTATTGTCTCAATCCCGTTGGCTACAAATATTTCCGCTGCGCTCTTTGCAAATAAATCCGAAAGGAACCTTGTATCAAAACCAATAACAACTTTTGGATTTTTGGATTTAAGGCTGCGACCGCTTTTTAAATAATCGCTTACCCCCTGGGAAATTAACTGCACTTTTTCAACCGTAAAATCTTTGGCAATAATTCCACGCCATCCATCGGTTCCGAATTTTATTGTTTTCTCTTCTTTTTCTGCCAAATTTTTCCCGTCTTGTCCGTTTTGTTTTTTTAAAAGCAACAAATAAAAAACCCTCTTTATCTTAACAACTTACACGTTTCTGATGAACAGCAATAACTATTTGCCGGTCAGCAATTTGTAATCAGCATCCACCATCATTTTTACCAGTCCTTCAAAGCTATACTTTGGAATCCAGCCCAGTTCTTTTTTTGCTTTGGACGAATCTCCTATAAGAAGCTCAACTTCGGCAGGCCTGATAAATCTTGGATCTATTTTGATATGCTTTTTCCAGTCAAGATTAAGGTAATCAAAAGCAGCCCTTACGAGCTCCTCAACTGTATGTGTCTCCCCTGTTGCAACAACGTAATTATCGGGTTTATCCTGCTGAAGCATAAGCCACATTGCTTCCACATAGTCGCCTGCAAAACCCCAGTCTCTTTTAGCATCAAGATTGCCAAGAGAAATAGTTTTCTCAAGCCCCAGCTTTATTTTTACTGCATTATATGTAATCTTTCGTGTTACAAATTCAAGACCTCTCCTTGGAGACTCATGGTTAAACAGTATCCCGGAGCTTGCAAATATGTCGTAGCTTTCTCTGTAGTTTACTGTTATATAATGTCCGTAAACCTTTGCAACTCCATATGGGCTTCTCGGATAAAATGGCGTGGATTCTTTTTGAGGAACTTCCATAACTTTCCCGAACATTTCGGAGCTAGAAGCCTGATAGAACTTTATTCCCCTGTTGACGTGCCTTATTGATTCAAGGATTCTCGTAACACCGAGTGCAGTAAACTCACCTGTAAGAACAGGCTGATCCCAGGAAGTCGGGACAAAGGACTGGGCTGCAAGATTATATATTTCATCAGGATTTGCTTCCTTGACTGCGCTGATTATTGAAAATTGATCGAGCAGGTCAGCCTGAAGAAGTTTTATCTTATCTCTTATATGCTCAATCCTGCCAAAATTTTCTGTTGATGAGCGCCTTACCATACCATATACTTCATATCCTTTGTCAAGCAGCAATTCAGCAAGATATGAACCATCCTGGCCGGTAATTCCTGTAATAAGCGCTTTTTTCAAAAATTCCTCCTTAAATATTTATGGTGATAATTTTAAATAAATCAAAAACTTATTTCGCCTTTTTTAATATTTGAATTTATGTTTATCTTTATGCCGTTTTTAAAGACATTTCCTTCATCAATAACAGAATTATCTCCGATAACGGATGTTCCCTCTATTATTACTTTTTTTCCGGCTTCAACATTATAGGACAATATGGAGTCTTTTATTATGCATCCGCTGCCAATTTTGCATCCGTCAAAAATAACACTTCCGCTTATATTTGCCCCGCTGGCAATATGGCAGTTGTTTCCAATTACAGTCAGCGGGCTAATTACAGCTCCTTTTTCGATAAATGTGTTTTCTCCTATTATTATTGGACCGGATAACAGGCTTTCTTTGCTGCAATCAGATAATTTTCCGATAAAGATGTTTTTATAAATCTCCTCCCCCGGAAAATCAAAACTTATTTTGCCGTTTAAAATGTCCCTGTGCGCCTGCAGATACTTCTCCGGCGTACCCAGATCCAGCCAGTAAGCATTTGAAACATGTCCATAAATCCTGTAGCCTATTTCAAGCGCATTCGGGAAAAGTCCTCTCTCAAATGAATAGTTTTCCTGTGGTGGAACAAGATCGAGTAGTTTGCGCTCAATAATATATGTGCCTGCATTAATTAAATTTGTTGTTATTTCATCCCAGCTTGGTTTTTCAAGAAATTTTTCAACTCTGCCATCAGGATAAAGAGGAACAAGTCCATAAGAAGTCGGATCCTCGACAGGAGTAAGTGCAATTGTTATATCTGATTTCTTGTCTTTATGGTATTTCATCATTTCAGTCAGGTTTATTCCTGACAATACATCCCCGTTAAAAACCATGAAGCTTTCGTTATCAAGATAGCCCTCTACATTTTTAACGGCTCCGCAAGTACCAAGAGGAACTTCTTCAGTGACATAGCTTAACTTTATTCCAAGACTGCTGCCGTCTCCAAAATAGTCCTCAAATACTTTTGGAAGATATCCTGTCGAAAGGATAATATCCTTGATGCCGTGAGATTTAACCCAGGATATAAAATTGTGCATGAAAGGTTTGTTTACCAGTGGCAGCATCGGTTTGGGATTTAACTGAGTGAGCGGCCTGATCCTTGTACCGAAACCCCCTGCGAGTATTACTGCTTTCATATTTTACCCCTCCAGTACTCCAGTGTGTCTTTTAATGCCTGTCTTATAGTAAAATCCTGCGTCCACCCGGTATGTTTTTTTAATTTTGAATTATCGCCATAAACTATTTCATTATCAATAGGTCTAAGCTTGGTGCTGTCTGTTTTAATTTCAATTTTTTTTGCAGTGCTTAATGAAACGAGGATATCAAGCAACTCCGAAATCTTTTGCTTCTCTCCTGAACAGATATTATATATCTCCCCGGCTTTGCCTTTGTTTATTATGCAGTAATAAGCTTTTATAACATCCCTGACATCCAGAAAATCTCTGTAAGCTGCAAGGTTACCCACATATATCGTTGGCTCCCTTAAACCTTTTTCTATCTCGGCAATCTGTTTTGCAAAATCCGAACATACAAACCTTTCGGACTGGCCTGGACCAATGTGATTAAATGAACGGCTGACAAAAACAGGAATCTTGTAAGCATCAAAATAGGTGGTGGAAAAAAAGTCTAATGCTGCCTTGCTTATTGCATATGGATTGGAAGGAGATATTTTTGCTTCCTCGGTAATAGCAAAGCTGTTATGCATTATTTCATACTCTTCAGCGGTGCATACCGAAAGAAATTTGCAAATGGCATAATATTTTCTTATGCTCTCAAGAATATTGACTCCACCGAAAACATTTACTCTGAAAGTTTCAATAGGATCCTTCCATGACTGACTGACGGAAGCCTGTGCTGCAAGATGATATACCTGCTCAGGCCTGAATTCTTTTATCAGTTTCTCCACTTTTGCCGAATCCGTAAGATCAATATTTTCAAGGCTTGTATTTTCCATCCTGCCCTGAAATCGATTGCAAAAATCGGCCGTATTCAAATCAATGCCGAGTATCTCTGCACTTTTATCTTTTAAGTACAAAAAATCGGCAAGATGCCCGCCTACAAAACCATTAATGCCTGTAATTAAAATTCTCAAAAAAATATTCCTTCTCTGAGCATTATGTTAAACAAACCTATTTTAAAATAATAAATATATTAATTTATACCAGAATTTATCGTATTAATCTTTATTTTTCTCTGAGTTTTATTTATTTTTTTAGCAAAAAGGACAAAAGTCTGATGTAAATGATATTTTATAATTATTTTGTTTATAAATCAAAAACATCAGTTATTTAAAACCTAAGACAACTTATTTTTTTTATTAAAGTTTTTTAAATAAGTTATGAAAATTCTAAACCCTAAAACGGGAAATACAAGTGGAATCAGAATTATTTTCCAGCTTTTTTTATATGTTTTGATATAAAAATACAATACACTCTTCTGCATCCTTATCTGTGGAAGCATTACATCTTTTACGCTGCTGCCCCCAATGTGATGAAGAATAGTCGAAAGAGGATAATAATAAACCTTAAATCCGCTGCGCCACATCCTGTAGCAGAGATCAACATCCTCGACGTACATGAAGTATTTCTCATCAAAGGTGCCTGCAAGTTTTATTGCATCCGCTGAAATCATCATTGCCGATCCAGAAACCCAGTCCACTTCAAATGGTGCGCTTCTGTCGACATCAGTCAGTTTATATCTTCTTGAAAACCGGTTGTCGGGTTTTATACCGGCGAGTATCGTATATAAAGCAGCATTAATAAATGAAGGAAATCTCCTGCAGGAAAGCTGCAAAGAGCCATCTGAATTAATTATTTTAGGACCGGCAATCCCTATATTTATTCCCGCGTCTTTGGAACTTTTAAAAAATCCAATCAGCCCGTCTATTGAGTTTTTATATACTTCGGTGTCGCTGTTAAGAAAAAAGTAATACCCCGAGTTTGAATTTTTTATGGCAAGATTATTTGCATGAGCAAATCCCATGTTTGCTTCATTTTTAATGAGCCTGACAAAGCTGTATTTTAAATAATTTTTTTCTATAAAGTCTGCAGAGCCATCCGTGGAATTATTGTCTACAATTATTATTTCAAATTCATCATCACCAAGATCAGGCCTGAAACTGATTATTGAATCCAGGCAGTTTTTTAAATAAAGGAGGCTGTTAAAACTGACAATTATAATCGATATGATTTTGGGGCGAACAAGACTGCCTCTCTCAGAATCTTTAAAATTTTTGCCTTCTTCCTGCAATTATTTACTCCCTGTACATGTTTTTGCATATTCTATCATATTAATAAATATATGTAATATCAGTCGGATTATCTTTGCTGCCGGCAACCTTTAAGGGATACACCTGTCTTTTTAATCAGGTCCTAAAAAATTACAACAACTCTTCTTTTTTTGTGGATTTGTCTTTTTAATAAGGCTCTCAAAACTACAACTCTTTTTTCTTATGGATTTATCCTCTTTTAAAGAAATATTTGATATTTATTTTAAAAAAATACCAAAATAGGCGCTTAGGTTTGTCTTTCATGCCAGTAGTCTTTAAAGGATACCCATGTCTTTTTAGTCAGACTTTCAAAATCATAGCCGCTTTTGTTTTCCTCAAGTATCTGTCTTTTTCCTAAGGCATGATTAATGCTTGTTTTAAAATAATCATTTATATCATTTTGTGCTTCATTTAAAATTTCCATATTCCCGGTATTTATGGCAGCTTTTATTTTTATTGCAGCTATTTTTGCACTGACAGCAGCATTATAATTGCCGGCACCAGTTATTGGGTTGCAAAGACCTGCCGCATCTCCTATTAAAATAATTCTGTCCCCTCCCAGGCTGTTTTTAATACCTCCAGCAGGGATAAGACCAGAAACGGTACTGTTTACATGTTCACTCCCTATTATGAACCTGTTTTTTACCAGCTCACTTTTAAATCTTAGGTATATGTTTTTAAACCTATTCTCCTGGTATATGTTTTTTAAAGCATTTTCTTGATATATGTTTTTTAAAGCATTTTCTTTTAGCTTATTAATATTTACTGCAATGCCCACGTTAAGGCTTTCTTTCTTGGGGAAAACCCAGCCGTATCCTCCCATAATAAAAGGA